>NZ_NWQK01000002.1:300000-392662 GCF_002817655.1 Candidatus Chlamydia corallus | reverse complement strand
CCACCAAAAACCCCCCCCCCCCCGGCAGAAAGAGTAAGCTTCTTAGCGTAAATAGCCCCACCATTAGCTACCGCTTGGTTATCCGAGAAAGTCACGCTTTGATTCCCCGATATCGCAAGATCGGCATCTCCAGAAAGAGCTCCACCGTTTCCTGTAGTCCCCGTAACACTGTTTCCAGAAAATACAAGGGCACGGTTTCCTGTAATAGTGCAATTTCCTGTGCTATTTATGGCTCCACCAGAAGCCTCAGCAATATTTTTTGAAAAGAGAATAGGAGCAACATTATTTGTAATATCTACAGTACCAGCTGCATGAATAGCACCGCCTTTCTTCCCTGATGCAGTAGCTTTATTCTCTTCGAAAGAAATGGATCCTGTATTGCTTGTTAGCGAAAGATTCTTTGTAGAAATCGCCCCACCATCTTCACTACAGTAATTCTGTTTAATAAGAAGTGTTCCGTTCTTATTAAACGTGAGGTCTCCTCCACACTTAATGGCTCCTTTCCCTGTTGGAGTCGTAATTACGGATGATGGAGCTGCTAAGAAGGTAAGACTTGAAAATCCTGTTAGAGAAAGATTTTTATTAGCTGTTGAGACAGAAAGAGCCGCACCCGTAGCGCTAGACTTTATGTTTTGAAAAGAAAGTGCATAGCCCCCTCCAGTAAAGGTCAGGCCTTCAGCGGAATCAGAAAAACAACTGTTAGTTAAAACTGTAGTATTCCCAAGATTTTGCAGTGATACATCCCCTGTAAGAGTATAGTCTACTCCGGCAGTCGTAGCTTTGGGAGTGTAGTTTCCTGAGTTAGTATTTCCATCAAAACTATCCGAGGGACCTAGATTTTCAGCAGTAGCTGCAAACACTGAGGAGCAACTACTAAAACACGCCAGTGTTGAAGAGATCACTAACCAAGAAAATCGTGATTTCATAAGCCTACTTTATTTTTGAGTATTTTAATTGCAGCATATAAAAAACGAAACTCAAAGAATCAAGTTAAAAATTTTCGAATCTGTTTTGTCATCTTTAACTTGATTTGCTTATTTTTTTTCTATATTCATCCAAACAACTCTCTAAAAAACAAAAGTACTACCATGAAGTCTTCCATTCCCTGGGTTTTACTTTCCTCTGCCCTGACTTTTTCTTGTCACTCACAATTACTGGGTACCGAGGAAATCTTATCATCAGCAGATAGTTTCGATGGAAATACCAATTCTGGAACTTTTACCCCAAAATCTACAGCCTCAGTATATTCTTTATCAGGAAATGTTTTCATTTCATTTCCCGGAAAAGGAACTCCTTTATCAGACAGCTGTTTTAAGCAGAGCACAGACAATCTAACCTTCCTAGGAAACGGTCATAGCTTAACGTTTAGCTTTATAGATGCTGGGGCTCATCCTGGTGCTGCTGCATCGACAGCAGCAAATAAAAATCTTAGCTTTTCAGGGTTCTCGTTATTGAGTTTCGATGCTTCTCCTAATGGGAAGGTTACTACAGGTCAGGGAACTCTTTCCTCAACAGGAGGTGTAAATTTAGAAAATATTCATAAATTGGTGGTTTCGGGGAATTTCTCCACTGAAGATGGAGGTGCTATCAAAGGAGCTTCTTTCTCTTTAAGTGGACTTTCTGGCGAAGGAATTTTTAATGACAATTCATCGTCAAAAAAAGGTGGGGCTATTGCCTCTAGTGGAAACACTCGCATAGAAAATAATACGGGTTCTGTTAGATTCTTGTTTAACAAAGCGACTACTTCAGGAGGCGCTCTCAATAATGAAGGCAATGCTATACTATCAAACAACAAGTTGCTCTATTTTGAAGGAAACTCAGCAAAAACCAATGGAGGCGCTATCTTCAACAATAGCGGATCCTCAGAACTCACAATATCTGACAATGCGGGTCTGATCTTCCTCGCAAACACAGCTGAAACTAGTGGTGGAGCCATCTCTGCAAAAAAACTACTACTCTCTTCTGGAGGCTTTACAGAGTTTAGGCAAAATAATGTCTCAGCAGCAACTCCTAAAGGAGGGGCTATCAGCATTGAAAACTCAGGAGAACTCAGTCTTTCTGCAGAGACTGGAAACATTACCTTCGTCAGAAATACGATTACAACATCTGGTAGTAGTGATGCTCCTAAACGCAACTCGATCAACATAGGAAGCAACGGAAAATTTACTGAATTGCGTGCTGCTAAAGGTCGCACTATTTTCTTCTATGATCCTATTACTTCAGAAGGAACCTCATCAGATGCATTGAACATTAATAATGGCCCAGTAGGAGCTCCTAATCCATATCAAGGAACGATTCTATTTTCTGGAGAAACTCTAACAGCTGCGGAAGCTAAGGTCACTGAAAATCTAAAATCTTCATTCACGCAGCCCGTTACTTTATCAGGAGGTAAATTATTACTACAAAAGGGAGTGACCTTGGAAAGTACCAGTTTCACTCAAGATATAAATTCTCTCCTTGGCATGGACTTAGGTACGACACTACAAACTACATCTGGAAGCATTACAATCACTAACCTAGGAATCAATGTAGACTCATTAAATCTTAAGCAACCTGTGAGCCTTACAGCAAAAGGTACTGGCAGTAAAGTTATTGTATCTGGAAAACTGAATCTTATCGATTTTGAAGGGAACATTTATGAAAATCATATGTTTAGTCATGATCAACTCTTCTCTCTATTAAAAATCACGGTTGACTCTAATGTTGCTACTAACGTTGATACCAGTACGTTAGTCCCTACTCCTGCTGAACATCCTAGTTCCGAATATGGATATCAAGGAAGATGGAATGTCACCTGGACTACAGATACAACTAAAAATACAACAGAGGCAACTGCAACTTGGACCAAAACTGGATTTGTTCCCAGTCCTGAAAGAAAATCTGCCTTGGTATGTAATACACTATGGGGAGTATTTACTGACATCCGCTCTCTTTATCAGTTGGTAGAACTTGGTGCTGATGGTATGGAACACAAACAAGGCTTCTGGATCTCATCAATGACGAATTTCCTACATAAGATTGGAGATGAAGAGCGTAAAGGCTTCCGTCACACTTCTGGAGGTTATGTACTTGGAGGGAGTTCCCATACACCTAAAGACGACATATTTACCTTTGCATTCTGCCATCTCTTTGCTAGGGATAAAGATTGTTTTATTGCTCATAACAACTCCAGAACGTACGGGGGAACTATATTCTTCAAGCACTCTCATACCCTACAACCTCAAAACTATTTGAGATTAGGAAGAGCAAAGTTTTCTGAATCAGCTATAGAAAAATTCCCTAAAGAAATCCCTCTTGCTTTGGATATCCAAGTTTCCTTCAGTCATTCAGACAACCGCATGGAAACTCACTATACCTCATTGCCAGAAACAGAAGGCTCTTGGAGTAACGAGTGTATAGCTGGTAGTATCGGTCTTGACCTTCCCTTTGTTCTTTCTAACCCTCATCCTCTTTTCAAGACCTTTATTCCACAGATGAAAGTCGAGATGGTTTATGTATTACAAAACAGCTTCTTTGAAACCTCGATCGATGGTCGTGGTTTTAGTAGTGGAAAGCTTCTTAACCTTTCTGTTCCTTTGGGTATGAAATTCATTCAAGGAGATCTGGGAGACTCCTATACGTACGACCTTTCTGCATTCTTTGTTAGCGATGTCTATCGTAAGAATCCTCACTCTACAGCAACTCTTGTGATGAGCAAAGATTCTTGGGCAATTCGCGGAGGCAATCTTTCAAGACAGGCATTTTTGCTGAGGGGTAGCAACAACTATGTTTACAACTCCAAGTGTGAACTGTTTGGACATTACGCTATGGAACTCAGGGGATCTTCCAGGAACTATAACATTGACGTGGGTACCAAACTCCGATTCTAGCCTATTAAAACTCCCTAACTACCCTTGCTAGGGAGTTTTCAAACTTTCTTATTCTAAATTCTTTGAAATTAAATTTATTTTCCCAAAAGAGAAACTTAAAAAATAAAGCTTGGACGTTTGTTAAAAAAATGATTTTCTAAAAATTTATAATTTTGTTTTTAAAAAATAGTTATGTGATTAACATACAACAATCTATTCTTATTGACTTCTTTTTTTCCTGTTTATTAAAGTTACCTAAACTTTATTGATTTAACGAGAATACCATGACCCTACTTCGCAATCTTCTTACGTGCTTGACGGTATTTCTCACTCTTCCCGCAACTGCACAAGTCGTATATCTTGATGAAAATGACAGCTATAACGGTTCTGTCGATACTAAGGACTTAGATCGTAGAGTTACCTGTCATCCAGAAGGAACTTCTTATATCTTTTTAGATGACGTTGGCATTTGCAATGTTCACCATAATGAAAAAGATAGTGGGGTCTTTGTAAATCAATCTGGCGACCTCTTTTTCATGGGCAACTGCTACAACCTTACCTTCAAAAACCTTATGACTGAGGGTTTCGGAGCTGCAATTTCAAATAGAGTTGGAGACACTACTCTCACTCTTTCTGATTTTTCTATCTTAGGGTTTAGTTCAGCACCCCTACTAGATCAAGGACGAGGAGCTATTTATAGTCTTGGTTCGGTTGTTATCAAAGATAACGATACGGTTACTTTCTGTGGGAACTTCTCTACATGGAATGGGGGTGCTATTTATACTCCCTATCTTTTGGGTTCTAAGGCGAAACGTCCTTCGGTGACTCTCTGCGGAAACAGATACATGTCGTTTAGGAATAATGTTTGCCAAGGTTATGGCGGTGCCATTTACACTCACAATCTCAATATAACGACCGAAGGATCCACTTTTTTTGAAAATAATCACGCGTATCACGAAGTAAATACTCACGGAGGAGCCATTGCTATTGCCCCAGGAGGATCGATCTCTATATCAGTGAAGGAAGGGAACCTTAGCTTCAGAGGAAATACTACATCGAAAGACAGCAATACAATAAGAAGCTCTATCCATCTTCAATCTGGAGCACGCTTCGACAACCTACGTGCTGTTTCAGGATCTGCTGTTTATTTCTATGATCCAGTAACCACCAGCGAGTCGCATACAATTAGAGATCTTGTAATCAATGCTCCTGAAGAAGAGCAAGCATATGAGGGGACCATTGTTTTCTCCGGATGTTACCTTAATAATGATGAAATTTTCGAAGAAAATCTTACCTCCACAATCGCGCAAGACGTGACTTTAGCAGGAGGAACTCTCTCTGTATTAGATGGGGCTACCCTGAAGCTGCATTCTTTTAAGCAAGAAGAAAACTCTGTGCTTGAGATGTCTCGAGGAAGCTCTCTGATCTGTTCTGGGGACAATCGAGTTCTTAGTCTTAACATCCTGATTGAGGACAGCAGAAACTTTATCCCCGCCAGGATTTGCGCAGAAGAAAACCAGGCTCTTGTTTCGCTAGACAAGCTTAAAGTTACCTTTGCACCTTATTGGTCTCTCTATGATCTTTCTCAGTTTAAGGAAGAATTTTCTATCCCTCTTCTTGAACTTTTAGGACCTTCTTGTGATAGTCTGATCCTATCAGAGACTACTTTAGATAGAGCCGAAATCACAATGACGTATGAAAATATTCAAGGCTGGTGGTCTTTAACCTGGCAACAGGAAAACCCTTCTTTAGATAAAAACAGAAAGATAATACCAACAAAGAAAACTATTTTTCTTACCTGGAATCCTCAAAAAACTTCTCAGCCATAGCTTACGAGCAACCTCTCTGGAGCGATTCCGAAGCTCTATATTTAGAGAGGTTGACTAAAAACAAAATTTAAAGAGGATCTTTCTGAGAATTTTATGGTAACTATCTACTTTAAAATTCTCTTAACTACCTTTGGCTTTCAAAAGCTGCTCTTTAAAGTTCTCAAAAACCTAAGTTTTTTTTCAATCATTCTTCTAAACAATATATGTAGAAAGTAAGAAAGAAAGTCCCTATACAACGGCTTTCAATCTTAAAGCTATTAAAATGAAGAGATTACAAGAGATTCTTATTATACTTGTTTTTTTACAGCTTTTCCCTTATTTGTAGGCCAATCTAGTTTCATCTCTACATGCAAATGAAAAGGTCTATTCGTAAGTTTTTAATTTCTACAACACTGGCGCCATGTTTTACTTCAACAGCGTTTACTGTAGAAGTTATTATGCCTTCTGATAATTTTGATGGATCGAATGGGAAAATGTTTCCCTACACAATACTTGCAAATCCCAGAGGAACGACTTGCATTTTTTCAGGCGATCTTTACATATCTAATCTTGATAATTCGATATCTAGAACATCTTCCAGTTGTTTTAGCAATACGGCAGGAACCCTTCAAGTCTTAGGGAAAGGAGTGACTTTTTCTTTCGTAAACATCCGTTCTTCGGCAGACGGAGCTGCGATTAGTAATGTAATCACTACCAATCCTGAAAAATACCCGATGAATTTTTCGGGATTCAATCAAATAATCTTCGAGAATTGTGAATCACTGACTTCAGATACATCCTCAGGGAGTATCAAAGCTCATGCATCAGCGGTTTATTCCACAACGCCAACAACCTTTAGAGACAATGGCACTCTACTATTTCAATACAACCGTTCTGCAGGACCTGGTGCAGGAATTAGAAGCACAGGCATTACTATAGAAAACACCAAAAAACGCCTCCTTTTCAACGCTAATGGATCAATTTCGCATGGAGGTGCTCTCACAGCATCTGCAGCGATCAACCTTACGAACAACCCAGCTCCTGTGACTTTCTCAAATAATGCTACGGGGGTCTATGGAGGTGCTGTTTATCTTCCTGCAGGATCTATGTTAACTTCTGGGAATAGTTCAGGAGTCACATTCGCTAATAATAGTGCGCGCTCTGGAGGAGCGATTTTTGCTAACGGAAACGTTACCTTTTCTAATAACAGCAATCTTACGTTTCAAAACAATACAGCTGCCCCAGAAAATTCTGTTGCTCCGCCGCCAGCGAATCCCCCTACTTTAGGCTATGGTGGAGCGATTTACTGTACTCCTCCAGCTACACCACCACCAACAGATATTAAGCTTATTATATCTGGAGAAAACACGGTAGCATTCCTAGAAAACATAGCCTCAGTACAAGGCGGAGCACTCTATGGGAAAAGCATCTCCATTGCTTCTAATAAATCTACAACATTTCTTGGAAATATAGCTGGAAAAGGAGGCGCTATTGCCATACCACAAGGAGGAGATCTTTCTCTATCGGCAGATCAAGGAGATATTTTCTTTAATAAGAACCAAAGCTTAACTAGTGGCACAGCTACTCGTAATAGCATTCACTTCGGGGAAGATGCAAAATTTTCTACTCTAGCGGCTGCTAAAGGCTACAACCTATTCTTCTATGATCCCATTACATCAGACAATTTATCTAGTGGGACAGCCGCTCCTTCTGTTATCGTCAATCCCAAAACGAGTACTGATACTGCATATTTAGGGAACATTGTTTTTTCAGGAGAAAAACTCAATGCTGATGAAGCAAAGATCTCTGCAAATTTTACATCTACACTGAATCAAAAACTTGAACTTCAAGGAGGAACCTTCACTTTGCGAGACGGTGCAACCTTAAATGTTCATACCCTCACACAAAATGCAGCGTCAACCCTTTTCATGGATGCAGGGACTACGTTAGCAACTACAAATACTAATAACACTGACGGTACTATTACCTTAAATAATCTTGTTATCAATTTAGATTCTTTAGATGGCACTAAGGCTGCTCTAGTCAATGTGCAGAGTACAAATGGAGCACTTACGATATCAGGAAATTTAAAACTAGTTAAAAATTCTCTGGATTCCTCTGACAACCATGAGATGTTCAATAAAAATTTAAACCAAGTGCCAATCTTAGAGCTTAAAGCAACTTCAGGAACTGTGACTACTACAAATTTTAGTCTCAGCTCCAATGGCTATCAGCAGTCTCCCTACGGCTATCAAGGAACTTGGGAGTTTGCCTTAGATGCAACGACGAATAAGGTCACAGGAACATGGAAAAAAACTGGTTATATTCCCCATCCTGAGCGTCTTGCTCCGCTCATCCCGAATAGCCTTTGGGGAAATCTTCTAGATTTACGAGCTGTAAGCCAAGCTTCAGCAGCGGGCGGTGAAAATGTTCCTGGGAAGCAACTCAGCATTACAGGAATCACAAATTTCTTCCATGCGAATCATACCGATGAAGCGCGTAACTACCGTCATATAGGTGGAGGCTACCTCGTCAATACCTACACACGTATCACTCCAGACGCTGCGTTAAGTCTAGGTTTTGGACAACTATTCACAAAATCCAAGGATTACCTTGTAGGTCATGGTCATTCTAACGTCTATTTCGCGACAGCGTATTCTAATATCACAAAGCCTCTCTTTGGATCATCACGTCTCTTTTCAGGATGTACTTCCCGAATTAGCTATAGTCTTAGCAATGAAAAAGTAAGGACGTCGTATACAAAATTACCCAAAGCCCACTCCTCTTGGAGCAACAATTGCTGGTTAGGAGAAGTCGAAGGTAACCTTCCTTTCATTCTCTCTTCACGTATTTTAAACCTGAAGCAGATCATTCCCTTTGTAAAAGCTGAAATTGCTTATGCGAATCACCGAGGCTTGAAAGAAAATAGTCCTGAGGGAAGGATTTTTGGGAAAAGCCATCTAATCAACGTAGCGGTTCCCGTAGGTGTTCGGT
Source organism: Candidatus Chlamydia corallus (assembly GCF_002817655.1). Lineage (NCBI taxonomy): Bacteria > Pseudomonadati > Chlamydiota > Chlamydiia > Chlamydiales > Chlamydiaceae > Chlamydia > Candidatus Chlamydia corallus. The sequence goes on along the minus strand of NZ_NWQK01000002.1, from coordinate 384,012 downwards.
TTGATAAACATTCTCACAATCGACCAGACTTTCATACTATAATCGTAGCGTATGCTCCAGATATCTATCGTCACAATCCCCACTGTGATACGATCTTACCTATTAATGGAGCTATGTGGACCTCTGTAGGGAATAATTTAACAAGAAGTGCTTTGCTAGTACAAGCATCAAGTCATACTTCAATAAATAACGTTTTAGAGATCTTCGGGCACTGTGGATGTGATATTCGCAGAACTTCCCGTCAATATACTCTAGACATAGGAAGCAAATTACGATTTTAAATCTTATTTAACGACAGGGTTGAGGCATGCCTCTTTCTTTCAAATCTTCATCTTTTTGTCTCCTTGCCTATTTATGTAGTGCAAGTTGGGTGTTTGCCGAAACTAGACTGGGAGGGAGTTTTGTTCCTCCAATTACGAATCAAGGTGAAGAGATCTTACTTACTTCTGATTGTATCTGTTCAAACTTCTTAGGAGCGAACCTTTCAAGTTCGTTTATCACCAGCTCGAGTAATCTCTCCCTATTAGGAAAGGGCCATTCCCTAACGTTTTCTTCCTGTCAAGCTCCCGTAAGTAGCACCTATGCGCTACTCTCTGCGGTAGAGACCCTATCCCTAAAGAATTTTTCTTCTATTAACTTTACAGGCAATCAATCTACAGGACTTGGGGGGCTGGTTTATGGAAAAGATATCGTTTTCAGCTCAATCAAGAACTTGACCTTTAATGCCAACCGTGTGCCCTATTCTCCAGCATCTGTAACGACGATAGCAACTCCTGCAGTCACCACAGTAAATACAGGAGCTGCTGTTCTCCAACCCACAGAATCGCTGACAATTGAAAACATTTCAGGATCGATAACGTTTTTGGGTAACCTTTCTAACTTTGGATCTGCGATTAGCAGCACTCCAACCACGATTGTCAAGATCATGAATAACTCTGCTTCGATGAATTTCTCGCATAATTTTACTTCTTCAGCGGGCGGTGTGATCTATGGAGGGCAATCTCTCCTATTTGAAAACAATACTGGAAGTATCACTTTCTCAGGAAATTCTTGTGTCCACAGCTTAAAAGGCATCACTCCCTCACGAGGAACATATGCTTTAGGAAGTGGTGGCGCCATCTGTATCCCTACGGGAATTCTGCACTTTAAAAACAATCAGGGTCCATGCACTTTTTCTTATAATGGCACGCCAAATGATGCGGGTGCGATCTATGCTGAAACCTGCAACATCACAGGAAACCAGGGAGCCATTACCATTGATAGCAACACTGCAGCAAGAAATGGTGGGGCGATTTGTGCTAAAGTGCTCAATATCCAAGGGCGCGGCCCTATCGAATTCAAGAGAAATCGCGCGGAGAAAGGCGGCGCTATTTTCGTAGGTCCCTCTATTGGAGATACTACGAAAACAACATCGACCCTTACTATCTTAGCTTCTGAAGGAGACATTACTTTCGAAGGAAACATGCTTAATACAAAGCCTGGGATTCGTAATGCCATTACTGTAGAGGCTGGGGGTGACATTGTATCTTTGTCTGCTGCAGGAAGATCTCGTCTTGTATTTTATGATCCTATTACACATAACCTGCCGGCAACGAGCGCAACTAATAAAGATATTACGATCAACGCCAATGGCTCTTCAGGATCTGTAGTCTTTTCTAGCAAAGGGCTCTCCTCAATAGAACTATTGCTTCCTGCAAATACTACAACTACACTTTTGGGAACAGTAAAGGTCGCTGGGGGAGACCTTATTATTAAAGATAATGCTATTGTCAACGTGCTTGGCTTCGCTACCCAAGGTTCGGGTCAACTTACCCTAGGCTCTGGAGGAACCTTGGGGTTAGCAACAGCTACTGGAGGAGCAACTGCTGTAGACTTTACCATTGGGAAGCTAGCTTTTGATCCTTTTTCTTTTTTAAATAAAGACTTTGTTTCGGCATCGATAAACGCAGGTGCCAAAACGGTGACCTTAACAGGAGCCCTAGTTCTTTCGGAACACAATGATAATGAGCTTTATGATACGCCATTATTGCAATCCTCAGTGGCAATTCCTATAGCTATTTTTAAAGGAGCAACTGTTACTAAGACAGCGTTTCCTGAGGCAAACATTGTCACTCCAAGTCACTACGGCTACCAAGGAAAATGGTCCTACACATGGTCACGTCCCCTGTTAATTCCCGCTCCTAATGGAGAATTTCCTGGAGGCCTTAATCCTGAGGCAAATACCCTTTTTGTTGTATGGAATTCAGACACTCCTGTTCGTTCTACCTATATCTTAGATCCGGAGCGTTATGGAGAAATCATCAGCAATAGCTTATGGATCTCCTTCTTAGCAAATCAGGCATTCTCAGATACCCTACAAGATGTTCTTTTGGCAGACCATCTCGGGTTATCCATAACAGTGAAAGCTTTAGGAACCTATGCTGAACACACACCTAGACTAGGACACGAAGGCTTTTCAGGTCGCTACGGAGGCTACCAGGCTTCGCTATCTATGAACTACATAGACGAGACTATCCTAGGGTTTTCATTCGGCCAGCTCTATGGAAGAACAAATTCCAATCCCTATGATGCGCGTTGCTCAGAACAAATGTATTTACTATCTTTCTTTGGACGATTCCCTCTAGTGATTAAAAAAAGCGAAGCATTGATCTCTTGGGAAGCTGCCTATGGATATTCAAAAAATCACCTGAACACTACCTACACGAGGCCTAACAAAACTTCAAAATCTCAAGGGAAATGGCATAACAACAGTTACTATGTTCTAATTTCCGCGGAACATCCCTTCCTAAGCTGGTGTCTTCTTACAAGACCTCTTGCACAAGCTTGGGATCTCTCAGGATTTGTTTCTGCAGAATTCCTTGGGGGTTGGCAAAGTAAGTTCACAGAAACTGGGGATTTGACACGTAGCTTCAGTAGAGGTAAAGGGTACAATATTTCCCTTCCTATAGGATGTTCTTCTCAATTGTTAACACCATTTAAGAAGGCTCCCTCTACACTTACTATCAAAGTTGCCTACAAACCAGATATATATCGCGTAAACCCTCATAATATTGTTACTGTGGTCTCCAACCAAGAGAGCACTCCTATATCAGGAGCAAACTTACGCCGCCATGGTTTGTTTATACAAATCCATGACTTAATAGATCTCTCTGAGCAAACCCAAGCCTTCTTAAACTATACCTTTGATGGGAAAAATGGCTTTACAAACCATCGTGTCTCTACAGGAGTCCAATCAACATTCTAAAACTCTAGGCTCTGCTTAGAGTTTCTTATATCCTCGAATAGACTTCTTAAACTCATCTACAGTTCAAATCCAAGATTTTAACTTTGAATTTAAAGAAAATTCAACCCTAAAAAAAATCTATTCTCAGGAGAAGCAAACAGTAGTTGCTTCATATTCCCTTTACGAAAAGAGTCTCTTATCAACACTACTTTTCAACTTTTTTAACATTGACAATCCAGGGCATTCAAAAATCCTTGTGACAGGAATACCCAGCTTTCTTCTTGATTATCGTGACCAAATGCTACTTCTCATGTTTCATCTTCGGATTTTATAGCAGATCCAATTCGAGAATTCGCTTCATCTGATGCACACTCATTATCAGAAATAGAAAGATGCGGACTAGGGAGAGACAAAGAGCCTTTAGGATATAAGAACGCAACTTTTTTAGCCAATGCGTCAAATGATGCACAATTCACAATGATTTTATGATCCTCATTGGTGGGATAACTCTACTCTCTTCGAGAATTATGCCCTGAGAGCTTGTGTAGGGTATAGTTACCAAATTTGAAACATAAGATACTAAAGCATCTATCGCATGATCCCCTTACAGCAACTCTTTCATAAACAAAAAGACCAGGGTTATGGAATCTCCACATAGAATGTTTCATCGCTGCATCTAAGGTAAAGGTAAGATTTTTCTCGGTGGAGATTCTCTTACACAGGAGTGCTGTCAACTGCTCTCCAAATAAAGATTCGGTTACTGTTTCTTCTTTATCTTTGATGGCCTGTGCATAGGCAAGTGCACTAAAAACGAAAGCTACATGTTGAGCTAATTTTAGATTAACAAGTAAGTTACCAATACTAAGAAAAGAACTGATTAAGACAATTAAGGTAGATTTAGGATGTTAATTAAGAAGTATCTTATTTAAAAGGTTTAGGAGCCCGCGCTTGCAAAGCAGAATATAGGCGCCGGAATTTTATAGACCCTAGTCTAGGTCCAGACACTGCAGAAAAATCTGGGTCTTCCAGCAAACTAAAAAATTTATTTTTAATTTCTAGAGCCAGGGAGCGAAGTTCTGGATCTTTCCAGTTCCAGAGAGCCTGGCGTATTGCAGAGTCTAACGAAAATAGGAAATTATGTTCTGCAGCGATAGTATTGCACGCATAGATACAATCGCGATGTTCTCTTCTCAACAAGTCTCGCGAAGGCTGGCTCATTATGATCTCATCAAGACGGGTAACATGTTTTTCTTTGCGAGAAGTAAGATTATCAGGAGCTTCCCCTATCTCTGGATCGTACTGACAGTCGTTACAGTGGCTTTTTTGGACGCACCATCCAGCTTCTTTTATTGCAAAAAATGAACATCCAGCGGCATAGATATCCGAAGCCTCTTCCATTCTAGAGACGCAAATCCCTTCCGAAGCTAGCTGCAAACAACGCACATCTGCAGCACTAACGGGATCCTCAAAGAGAAGGATTGTGAACGATTTCCCACTTGTATTGTTACTTAGTATCTCTTGTGTATCCACATTGAGGCCTTTAGATCCATACGAGAAAATATTTAAATAAGAATATCCCTTACTCTTAGCCCGCCGAATCCATGATTCTCTTTCTACTTCATCCCAATTTGGAGTCTCGGGATAATTACAAAAAATCGTAAGGACATTCTTTTCAGGATGCGTAGAAGAAACCGCACATAAAAATCTTATCGATATTTCTGAAACACCAGAAACAACGTTTACAGAAACGGGCTGAAGATCGGGGCTGGCTATGTTACCTGGATCTAAAAAAGCCGAAAGTACTGAATCACGTAGCTCATCATTTTCCAATTCAGCAAGGTACGAGTGACAATAATATTCTTGAGATAATGGGGCATAAACCCTTTCTGAGTCCATGAGGAGCCCTGATTTATTCGGAGATAGAGGTCCAAGCGTTCCTAATCCACTAGAGGGAAGCCCCAATTTAAGAGTATAGGAATCGCTCTCTCTAATCCAAGGAAGATCCCATAAAGACACCAACTCTTTCTCTTCTTCATTTTGAATATGAATCCAGGGAGCGTTATTCTTAACATGTTCTAAATTTTCACTAAACCGACTCCAGGCTTCTCCAGGCTTTGTGCGTCCATGATATGCTATCCAAAGGTCAGGATGCGTTTGTACATTTTCCTCTGACTCCTCAGAATTTACAAACTGTATTTTAGAATTCAAACCGAAGTTACAAAGTTCTTTTTTCTCTTCTTCCGTTACGTTGTTCCTTCCATTATTATCGACTAAAGAGACGCAAACAGCAGCTTCTGGATAGAGTCTTTGAGTCTCATTACAAAGGCGCGCTAAGTTAAAGAGCTCGCCCACCTTTCCCATGCTTACAATATGAATTTTCTTTACTTCGGGTCTAGGGAGGTTTAAATATGCCTTAGCTAATTGACTCTGCATGCTGAAAAATGTTTCCTTCCAAACTGCTTCGTTTCTAGAACACTGTGATATCGTTGGAAGTGAATCTTGCCACGAAAAAGGATAATCCCGAACCATTTCTCTAGCCCATGTGCCTAGAGAACCTTCAAGAGAAACAGATTTAAAAGGTGCTTGAAGAATTTTGCCATGAACCTTATCCCGATCTTCCGGAGCTATAGTCGTTCTCTGACTCTTTAATACCTCTGCCACACGAGCAATATGGTCTCAACCTGCAACCTTCTCTGTTTTAAGAAGACCAACTATATCAGAAACAAAAGTTGGTTTTGTAACTTCCCTCTTTACACATGTGGAAATCAACCAGTCTATCCCCATGATAAGGTGCCCTACAATTGGGATCCCTTTGATCACCCCTAACGCAAATTCTGAAATTCGTGAACAAAGAGGTAGAGAAAAATCAAAAGCTCTAGAAAAGTGCCCTCGGACTATAGATGCCCAAGCAGACAAACAAGAAATCATAATAATTTTAAGGATAAAAAGTTAAGTTTGAAGAATTTTAACAAATAGTATCACAAAAAACCATGAATAAAATTTCAAAAATTATTTATATTTAAAATTAGAAATAAATGTTAAGAAAGGCCTAGTAGATTAATCGGCAGGGAATTTTGGCTTTTGAGCTACTACACATGGGTAGTGCAGAAGAATCTCCAAGAGGAATCGATAGTGCGGATTACTCAGCTTAATCTCACTCTGTGCAAGCTACAGACAGTTTATAGTATTGGTGTGTTTCTTGCCCACCTTTGGCATTTATTCCTTGAGTTTTCAGATAGAAAGTTAGATTTTGAAAGAATTTTTCTCCCAAAGCACGCCTCTCAATAGAGAGACGTTCTGGTATACGAAACCTCGATACAGACTGTCGGATGGCGACGTCTAAAGAAAAATCGAAATTCTGTTCCGAGGTAATCTTATTGCAAACACCAATCTCACAAGTCTCTCGCTCTACTTTCCTGAACTCTGAGGACCCAACCTTATGCCTTTCACAACACATACTGGCTATTATAAACCAGTCCTTCCATGCACTTTAGCTTGGTCTTTAGGATTCACAAACTCAGACCACCTCTGTTCAGAAAGTAAAGTTCCCAAAGTTTATAGAAACAGGACGAAGATTTTCCTTGCCTAGATTCTTGGGATCTACAAAAGTTGACAACAATAAACAACGAAGCTCTTCATTTTTTAAAATTAAGAGATATGAAGGGCAAAAATGCCCTCCAGATAAAGGCTCGTAAACTCTATTGGAAATAGAAATAAAAGTGCTTGACTAATCTAGAAGCACAAATATCTAAATCCTATAGGTCCTGTTTTTTTCAGAAGAATCAAAATTATATCGCCTAGAGATAGTGAGAGACTCCTTCCTATCATCCCATACACCCAGAAATCCCTAATTCAAAGTATTCAGATTACCAAAAGTAACTCCGAAGAATAATTGATAGATTATAATCCTTAAAGCACTTTTTCTGAATACTTTAATCATTTTTCCAAAGGGTGATTTACTTTCACCAAAAATCTCAAATTAACAGCTCGTTTTAAAAAAGATAAAAGTAGACAAATATTTTGCTAAATAAGTCGATTTTAAGATGATTAAATAAATTATAGACAATAAACCTATTCAATATTTATTAAGAACTTTTCTCTCTAGTTATGAATAGCTATGCGATTTTTTTGCTTTGGAATTCTAGTACCCTCGCTCTTTGGTTGTTTATACGCAAATGAAAGTTTTGAACTTCCTTTGCGGATCTATACTACGTTAAGTCCTGCACATCAAACATCCCCTCAGCCAGGATTCACTCATAACGAAAACCAAGATCTAACAATCTTAGGAAATCACAATGATTTCATTCTGGATTATAAATACTATGAGTCCAATGGAGGCGCTCTTACCTGTAGGAATCTTCTTATCTCTGAAAATAAAGGGGATCTATACTTTGAGAAGAATGTCTGTCCAACTTCTGGGGGAGCGATTTATGCTGCTGAGAATTGCGTTATCTCTAAGAACCAGAACTACTCATTCACCACAAATTTAGTTTCAGCAAATCCTACAGTAACTTCAGGAGCATTATTTGGTGGAGCTCTGTTTGCAACAAATTGCTCCATTACAAATAACCTAGGACAGGGAGTCTTTCTAGATAATCTCGCTTTAAATAAGGGAGGCGCTATTTATACTAGAACAAATTTATCTATTAAAGACAATGAAGGCCCGATTCTAATCAGCCAGAACCAAACACTAAATTCTAAAAGTTTAGGAGGGGGTATCTTCAGTGGGAACTCTATAAATATAGAGGGAAATTCCGAGCCTATACAAATTATAAATAACTCGGCTGGATCAGGAGGTGGTATATTTTCTTCCCAGACAATCACTATCTCCTCAAATAAGAAACTTGTAGAAATTAGCGACAACTCTGCATTTGCAACAATAGACTATCGGCCAAACTACAATCCAGGAGGAGGAGCCTTTATTACCAACACTTGCATAATAGAAAACAACCGTGGAGGGTTAATCTTTAACAATAATAAAAGCCAGTGTAACGGCGGAGCCATTTATGCTAAATCTATCATTATCACAGGAAATGGCCCTATACACTTTTTAAATAACTCTGCAACTTGGGGAGGAGCTCTGCTCAACCTTGAAGCAGGTTCCGCGAATAGCCACTTCTTCTTATTTGCAGATTATGGTGATATTGTCTTTAACAATAATACAACTACAAGGCTCGCCCCCAGTCCTTCGTACAGAAATGCTATTTACTCGACTCCAAATATAAATCTACAAATAGGAGCCCGTGTAGGCTATAGCGTCATTTTCTATGATCCCATAGAAAATGAACATCCTACATCCTTCCCAATACTATTCAACTCTAAGTCCGATCAGAAAGGCACGGTTTTATTTTCGGGGGCAAATGTAAACCCTAACTTCACTGATGAAAGGAACTTTTTTTCTTATTTATGTAACACCTCAGAACTACGTCAAGGAGTCCTTGCTATTGAAAATGGTGCGGGACTGGCCTGCTACAAGCTATCCCAGCTAGGCGGAACCCTGCGGTTGGGTAATGGTGCAGTGATCACCACTCTGGGAACTCTTCGAACAGGATCCTCAATACCAACGACATCAGGAAGCATAATAACTTTAAATCGCATTGCCATTAACCTTCCTTCTGTTCTTTCCTTTCAAGCTAAGGCTCCAAAAATTTGGATCTACCCCACAAAAACAGGATCCACCTATACTGAGGATTCGAACCCGACAATCACATTATCTGGGACTCTTACTTTAGTAAATAGTACCAATGAAGATCCCTATGATAGTATTGATCTCTCACAACCCCTCAATAGAGTTCCCCTCCTCTATCTTTCCGATGTAGCTGGACAAAAAATTAACTCTTCACAACTTGACCTATCCAAGCTAAATTCTGAAGAACATTATGGTTATCAGGGAACCTGGTCGACCTATTGGATTGAAACTACAACACTAACAAATGCTGCATCTCTAATAGGCGCCAACACAAAACACAAGCAACTCTATGCAGACTGGACTCCCTTAGGATACCGTCCTCATCCTGAACGCCGAGGAGAATTCATTGCTAATACCCTATGGCAATCCGCCTATACTGCTCTTGCAGGCCTACAAGCTCTTCCCTCTTGGAATGAAGAGAAAGTCTTAGCGGCTTCCTTACAAGGAATAGGCCTTTTAGTTCATCAGAAGAGCAGGGAAGGTTATAAGGGTTTTCGTAGTCATACTACAGGTTATAGCACAACAAGCTGTGGAAAACTTTCTTTAGGGTTTGCCCAGTTTTTCTCCAAAACTAAAGAACAGGAGTCCCAAAATAGAATATCGTCTCACACCTACTTCTCTGGAATGCGTTTAGGAAGCACTCTCCTCAAAGAGTGGGTAAGCTTATCTTTATCTTTCGCTTACACGTTTAGCTCACAACATACTCATACTATTTATCATGATCTCCTTAAAGGGAGCTCTGATGGATCCTTCTACAATCATACCTTAGGAGGGACTCTCTCCTGTGTTTTCTTGCCACAACCTCAAGGACATACTTTGCAGATCTATCCCTTTATTACTGCCTTAGCAATCCGAGGAGATCTAGCTACATTTAAAGAATCTGGAGACCATGCTCGCGAATTTTCCACACACCATCCCCTAACTAATATCTCTCTCCCCGTAGGGATACGCGCTTCTTGGAAAACCTGGCATCAGGTTCCCATGTTCTGGCTAACGGAAATTTCCTACCGTCCGACTCTCTATAGGCAGGACCCAGAATTACATTCTAAATTACTAATTAGTGGAGGTACTTGGACGTCTCACGCAACCCCTGTAGCCTATAATATTTTGGCTATCAAAGTGAGAAATAATATTCAGATTTTTCCTAAGGTAATACTATCTCTAGACTATTTTGCTGATATTTCTTCATCTACCCTTAGTCAATACTTAAATGCTGCAAGTATAATCAGATTTTAACAATAAATGATCTAAAACGTAATGGTCTTAAAAAACATAAAAAATAAAAAATCTCTAGAGTCAAAGACTACCCATACTTTCTTATCCTATCTCGGGACTTTCACGACCTTCACTCTAGGGATCACTTCTTCAGTTTATAGTCTACAAACTGACTACTTTGCAAAGTACGCTTTAGAGAAAAAAGAAGAGTATCGTAAGAGCTTCCCTCTCATAGACTCTCTGTCTAACCTTATGGGAGTTTCTTCAATTACTACGTTTGTTGGAAATAGGCATAATTCATCCGAAGACATTGTACTTTTTAACTACAAGTCTATCGATAACATCCTCTTCATTTCGACATCAAGTGGAGGAGCCTTGTCCTGTAAGGATTTCACATTATCAAATGTTAAAGACCACGCCTTCTTCAGTAAAAACCTAGCGCTTGGAAATGGAGGGGCAATTACTTGCGAAGGAGGCTGTACCATCACTAACAATAAAGGGGTCCTCGTTTTTCTCTGTAATACTGCTATCAAAAATAATAGAATAGAAGAAGAATCAAAGCCTAAAGGAGGAGCCATTGCCTGCAGAAAAGACTGCACGATTTCTTACAATCAAGGAACTCTGTACTTAATCAATAATTACTCCACTTACTGGGGAGGTGCAATCTACACTCTAAGACAATGTAACATTCAAAACAACGCCTCACCAATACTCTTTTTCAATAATACTGCTATCAACCATACTCTTAATAGCGGAGGGGGGGCTATTGATAGTGAACATACAACGATTTCTAACAACACTCGCCCTATTTATTTTAAAAACAATCATTCTAGCAATGGCGGAGCCGTTAAAGCAAATTCCACCTTTACGATCAAGAATAACTATGGCTCGATCATTTTTAATAACAACTCGGGATCTTCTCCCGCCTTAGATTATGGTTCAGGAGGAGCCGTCTATGGAACAATAATGTCTATAGACAATAATCCTGGAATTATCGTTTTCAATAATAACCGCTGCGATCGCGATGGCGGAGCTATTTGTATAAAATCTTTGACAATCAAAAATAGTGGTCCCGTGTATTTCACTAACAATCAAGGAACTTGGGGAGGCGCTATTATGCTTCGCAAAAACAGCACTTGCCTACTCTTCGCTGAACAAGGAGATATCGTATTCCAAAATAATAAGATTTTCCAAACTACATTTGGTAGATACAACGCGATACATTGTACCCCAAATAGTAACTTACAACTTGGAGCTAGTAAAGGACGTAAAACTGTTTTTTTTGATCCTATAGAACACCAATATCTAACTACAAATCCTTTAATTTTTAATCCCAATCCTAACCATCAAGGAATGGTATTATTTTCTTCAGCATATATCCCAGAAGACTTTAATTACCTATCTAATTTCATTAGCTGTTCGAAAAATAGCGCTGAGCTCCGTAATGGCGTACTCTCTATTGAGGATCGTGCAGGATGGGAGTTCTATAAATTTACTCAAAAAGGAGGTGTCCTTAAATTAGGACATGCAGCCAGCATCGCCACAAGTAGCAATGCTGACACTCCATCAACCAGTGTCGGCTCGGAGATCATTATCAATAACCTCGCGATCAACCTTCCCTTGGTCTTAGAAAAAGGAACAGCTCCTAACCTATGGATTCGTCCTACACAATCAGCTGCTCCTTTCACAGAGGACAATAATGCTAGAATTACTTTATCAGGACCTCTCACTCTCTTAAATAAGGAAAATCGCGATCCCTACGACAGTCTTAATCTCTCTGAGCCTTTACAAAATATTCGTCTTCTATCTCTATCCGATGTAAATGCGCGTCACATCAATACAGATAATTTCTATCCTGAAAGCTTAAATGCAACAGAACATTACGGTTATCAAGGTATCTGGTCTCCCTACTGGATAGAGACAGTAACAGCAACAAATAGCGCTTCTATAGATACTGCAAACACCCTGTATAGAACTCTTTATGCTAATTGGACTCCTACAGGATATAAGGCGAACCCTGAATACCAAGGAGATCTTGCCGCGACTCCCCTTTGGCAATCCTTCCACACAATTTTCTCTCTATTAAGAAGTTATGATATGACTGATGATCATTATATAGAGAGGGGTTTTTTAACAACTCAAGGAACAGCAGAAGGCCTCTTTGTTCATCAAAACAGCACCACCCAGGCTTCAGGATTCCGGATCGACTCTACAGGATATTCCTTACAAGCATCCACTCAGACTGTTTTACATCGGAAAATCTCCCTAGGCTTTTCACAGTTCTTCAGCAACACTAAAGAGATCGGTTCAAAGAACACTGTCTCTGCTCACACTATAGTTTCTTCACTTTATCTTGAGCTCCCTTGGCTTAAAGAGACCTTCGCAACATCTGCAGCGTTAGCTTATAGCTATGGGAACCATCACCTCCACAGCCTACATCCCTCACATCAAGAACGAGCCGAAGGTAGATGTTATAGTCACGCATTAGCAGCAGCTCTCGGCTGTTCTCTCCCTTGGCAACAAAGATCTCATCTCCTTCTCAGTCCTTTCATCCAGGCAATTGCGATTCGCTCTAATCAAACAGCTTTTGAAGAGATTGGTGACAATCCTCGAAAGTTTATCTCTCGAAAGCCTCTCTATAATCTGACTTTACCTCTAGGAATCCAAGGAAAATGGCATACAAAATTTCATCTATCCACAGAATGGGCTCTAGAAGTTTCCTACCAACCTGTCCTCTACCAACAAAATCCCGAAGTAGGTGTAACTCTACTTGCGAGCGGAGGTTCCTGGGATATCTTAGGACTTAACTATGCTCGCAATGCCCTAGGATATAAATTGCGTAATCAAACGATACTTTTTCCTCATGTAGTGTTCTCTTTGGACTATCAAGGATCGGTCTCCCCATCAACTTCTACGCACCATCTACAGGCAAGAACCATTTTAGGATTCTAATTTACAAAGAAAAATACAATTTTTAATTTGTAAATCTTTCATATCCGAAGGACAACTCTATAAACCAAAGCACCTTAACATAAAAACAGCTTTTTCCTGCCTTTAAGCAGGGTAAAGCATTAAAAATGTTACACAATACTTTAAAACTCAATGTGTAAACAAGTAATAGAACTTTGTTTTAAAGCTTCTAGACAACAAACAAATAATTCTCTATGGAAAAGACAATCTCTCATCACAGTTTGGATATCTATGCGCCCCATTCACTTTGGGATTCTATTTACTGTACTATGCTGTTCCTTATCAGGGAAGGAAATTCCTAACCTTTGCTCTTTTCTGAATTCCAGAGCAAATATCTCAGCTCTTCGAGACTCTTCAAACTTTCCTCTGAATTCGAATCACCTTACCTCTATTTCCACCTTTCATTCCGCGAATCCTTTTGATGGATTCAGCCATGATACAAGTCAAGATGTCCAAATTTCAGGCTATTCGAAACCATGTATTTTTGCTTATCAAACTTACGAATATAGTGGGGCAAGCATCGCTTGCAATACTCTTATGATCTCTAACAATAAGGGTCCTGTGCGTTTTGAGAATAACTTCTCTATGGCGGAAGGAGGAGCCATCTATACTAGAAAGACTTGTACCCTAACTAAAAATCAAGATTTAACCTTTAAAACGAATACCACCAATGTAACCGCCGCAATAACTACCGCCCCAGCTGGATTAGGAGGAGCCATCAAATCAGAGTTCCCTCAATATTCTTAATAACTTTGGGAATTGCATCTTTGCAAACAACCGTGCTCAAAACAAGGGTGGTGCCGTTTATGTAATCAACGATTTATCAATTAGAAAAAATACTGGTGTTATTTCTTTCAAACAAAACAACACGTTAACGCAGATAAGCTCTGGAGGAGCGATATGGTCTAAAAATCTTGATTTATCTGATAATTCTCAGCCTATCCAAATTATGTACAACGCTGCAGGTCAGGGTGGAGGATTTTTTACAAATCTCAACACTATTATATCTGGAAACAAAGAAAAAATAGAAATTAGCAATAACACTGCATTTGCAATAGAATTTATTTTTATTGATATGTCAGATCCTTGGAATCCTGGTGGGGGCGGTATTATGGCTAACTCCTTAATCATCGAAAACAACGCAAAAGGCCTGATCTTTAACAATAACAACGGAACGCGTAATGGTGGAGCGATCTACAGCCGATCTCTTATTATACAAAACAACGGTCCTATATCGTTTACTAATAACTCTGCAACTTGGGGGGGTGCTCTCATCAATCTTTTTTCGGAAAGTACTCCTTCAAATTTTTTCCTGTCTGCAGATCATGGTGACATTCTATTCGATAACAATATAGCCACAAATTCATTTCCTCAACCTAGCTATAGAAACGCGATCCGCTGCAGGCCTGGAATTAATTTAAAGCTGGGAGCAAGTCGAGGCTATAAAATCATCTTTTATGATCCTATAGAACATGAGCGGATTACGGATAGCCCTCTGCTATTTAATTATGAACCCCATCACGAGGGAACTGTGTTATTTTCTGGAGCTAATGTAGATCCCGACTCAACAAATGAATCAGACTTCTTATCAAAATTTTCAAACACTTCGCAACTCCAGAGAGGCGTTCTAGCTATTGAGGATCGGGTAGCCATGTCTTGCCAAACCATCTCACAAACAGGCGGAATCTTACGTCTAGGAAACGGAGCTCTAATCAGAACAAACAGTTCAGGAAGCTCGATAAACTTTAATTCGATTGCTATTAACCTTCCCTCAGTGTTAAAATCGGAAGCCATAGCTCCAAAATTCTGGATTTACCCCACACAAACAGAGCAAGTCTATTCCGAAGACACTTCTTCTAGCATGACTCTCTTAGGCCCCTTAACTTTTTTAAATGATCAAAATGAAGCCCCCTATGATAGCCTAGATCTTTCTGAACCCTTGAAGGAAATTCCCCTCCTCTACCTCTTAGATGTCACTCCAAAACAAATCGATACCTCAAACCTCATTGTAGAGGCCATTAACTTAGGCGAACACTATGGACATCAGGGACTTTGGTCTCCTTATTGGGTCGAAACTACTACGATATCAAACTCTAAAACACCAGAAAATACCAATACAAAACACAGACAGCTCTATGCTGATTGGACCCCTACAGGATACCTCCCTCATCCTGAACATCACGGAGAATTTATTGCTAATACCCTATGGCAATCTGCATATACTGCTCTCCTAGGACTCCAAACCTTGCCTCCACAAAATCTCAGACAACAGAACCTCGAAGCCACTATACAAGGATTAGGCCTTCTGATCAATCAGTATAGCCGCGAAAGACGTAAAGGGTTTCGAAACCATACTACGGGGTATGCCGCTTACAACTTCAGTAAAAACTGCAGCTTTACATAGTTTCTCTTTAGGATTTGCTCAAATGTTCTCTAAAACTAGAGAACGATACACTCAAAATAAAACTTCCTCTCACAACTACTTTGCGGGACTCCGTTTCGATAGTCTCCTTTTCAAAGAATCCGTTTCTACAGCACTCTCTATAGCCTACAGTTACGGAAACCACCGTGCACACTGCCAATATACAGGAACCTTAAAAGGATCATCTGAAGCTCTCTTTGATAACTATTCTTTAGTAGCTTCTCTAGCCTGCACCTTCTTGCCAGTTAGAATCACTCATAATCTTAAACTTCATCCTTTCATCAGTGCTGTCGCTCTCCGCTGTTCACAATCCTCGTTTCAAGAAACGGGAGACCACGCAAGAAAGTTTAATACAAAACATCCCCTCTCTGATCTTTCTTCTCCTATAGGATTTCGTTCTCAATGGAACACTTCGAATCATATACCTATGCTGTGGACTACAGAAATTTCTTACATACCTACCCTATACAGAAAAAATCCAGAATTGCTCACCACCTTACTAGTCAGCAACGGAACCTGGACAACACAAGCAACTTCCGTCTCCTATAATACTCTAGCTACAAAAGTAAAAAACGTTTCCCAATTCTCCTCAAGAATAACCCTATCCTTAGATTATTCAACTCAAGTTTCCTCATCAACTGTAAGACAACACCTTAAAGCTGAGAGTCAATTCACATTTTAACACTAAGGAATAAACAGTGAAAGATAACAGATTCTCTATTAAAGTTACCTTCCTTTCTGGAATCCTAATTTTAGGGACCACAATAACAACCTTTGGTATTACTCCCTTATCCGACTACCTTGGTAGTCAAGTAGAGGAAATCAAAATATGCTTTCCTCTACTTGAAGATCTTACCAATTTCTCCCCCAATTCTCTTATAACAACACTCCTTGGAAATACGAAGGATATAACACAAGATTTTACATTTAATAACTATACATCCATAGAAAGTTACCCGAATACAAAAGGAGCTCTCTCTTGCAAATCACTCTCCATAACCAATACAAAAGCTCGAATTCTTTTTTTAAATCGCTTTTCAATTAACAATGGTGGCGCTGTATTTACAGCTGGCAGTTTCAATCTTTCTGACAATCACGGTTTGATCATTTTCTTGAGAAATCAAAGCCTCTCTAATGATAATAATAGGGTTACTGATACTCAAGGAGGTGCTATTTTCTGTTCCAGTAAATGTACAATCTCTAGAAATCAAGGAACTCAATACTTTGTTAACAACATGGCAAAAAAATCAGGAGGAGCGATCGTAGCTAGTCAGATAACGATCAATGACAATACTGGTCCCATGATATTCTGTAATAATACTGCCGCCTATGCTACAACCTATACTATACCCGATACTACAATCAATGTTACGCCCATTACTGTTGGTGGTGCGATTTTCGCTGACACTACCTTTATTGAGAATAATTCTAAGCCTATTTATTTTTTAAGTAACCAATCGGGACTCGGTGGTGCAATAAGAACAACTGGCTCCTGCTCTATCAAAAAGAATCAGGGGCCTATCGTCTTTAACAATAATGTTGCATTAGATCGGCAGACTTCTCCTGACCGTTGCTCAGGAGGGGCAATCTTTTGCT
The DNA here is from genome assembly GCF_002817655.1 of Candidatus Chlamydia corallus. NCBI lineage: Bacteria > Pseudomonadati > Chlamydiota > Chlamydiia > Chlamydiales > Chlamydiaceae > Chlamydia > Candidatus Chlamydia corallus. The sequence continues at coordinate 366,897 of NZ_NWQK01000002.1, read as the reverse complement.
CTGAATTTTTGATAGAAAACAACCCAGGAACTGTCTCCTTTGACAATAATGTTTGCGCACGTAATGGTGGTGCTATCTATACACAATTTATGACTATTAAAAACAGTGGTCCTGTGTATTTCACTAACAATCAGGGAACTTGGGGAGGCGCTGTCTGCATCCATCAAGCTGGTAACTGTACCCTGTTTGCCGAACAGGGAGATATTATTTTTCATAATAATAGAACTTTCTCAACAAATGATAGTAAGCGTAGGCATAACGCTATAAACTGTGCTAATGATACTACAGTATCATTTGGAGCAAACCAAGACCGTTCTATTATCTTCTACGATCCCATACTGCAAAAACATAACGTTAGTTCTATTCAAACTGTCAATCCTGAACCTAATCACTTAGGGACAATTTTATTTTCCTCAGCATACGTCTCAAATACATCTATTTCTCGTGAAGATTTCATTTCGATTTTCAAAAACAACATTGGGCTATATCACGGTACACTTGCTCTCGAAGATCGGGCAGAATGGAAGGTCTATAAATTTGATCAATTTGGTGGAACTCTAAGACTAGGAAGTGGGGCTATTTTTTCTACAACCTCAAAAGAGAATAACAGTATAGGTTCTGAAATCAACATCAATAATTTAGCGATTAACCTACCTTCCGTTTTAAAAAAGGAATCTGCTCCTATGCTCTGGGTTCGCCCCATATCTACAGTAGCACCCTATAGTGAAGATAATAATCCAGTAATCAATCTGTCAGGACCTCTCACACTTCTTACTGAAGAGAACCTTGATCCCTATGACAGTACGGATCTTTCCCAACCTCTCAAGGAAGTCCCTCTTCTTTACCTTCTAGATGTCACAGACAGGCATATCAATACCGATAATTTCCATCCTGAAAGTTTAAACACTGTCCAACACTATGGCTACCAAGGAATCTGGTCTCCCTATTGGATAGAAACAGTCACTATTTCTGACAATTCTTCTGAACAAACGACAAATACTGTCCATCGCCAACTTTATGCTGATTGGACCCCTATAGGATACAAGGTAAACCCAGAAAATAAAGGCGATATTGCCCTGACTACCCTCTGGCAATCTTTCCATAGTCTATTTGCGATACTACGCAATCAAAATTACCAAAGTGAAGTCTCTTCTACAGCCTCAGGAGAGGCTATCGGGCTCTTTGTTCACCAAAATAGCAATTCTAATGCTATAGGGTTCAGGATGGACGCTACGGGGTACTCTTTGGAAGCAGCATCTAATACCTCTAATCATAGATTTGCTGTAAACTTCACCCAATTCTTCAGCAATATCAAAGAGAGTGGCTCTCGCAATAAAGTGGCATCCCATACTACAGCTTTAGCCCTTCAACTCGATACTCCTTGGATGCATGAAAAGTTCTCCACATCCTCATGTCTAGCCTATAGCTACAGCAACCATCATCTCAGAGCCTTTAGAAACTATGGGAAAATAGAAACTGAAGGAAAATGCTACGGCACCACTTTAGGAGCAGCTTTCTCGTGCTCTTTACCTCTACAATGGCGCTCGCAACCCCTCCATTTTATTCCCTTTATGCAAGCTATTGCCGTTCGTTCTAATCAAACAGCGTTTGAAGAAACAGGTGATAAACCCAGGAAATTCGCTACCAACAAACCCTTATACAACTTGACTGTTCCTCTTGGAATTCAAAGTTCTTGGCAATCCAAGTTCCATCTTCCAACACATTGGAATCTAGAACTAGCTTACCAACCCGTCCTCTACCAACAAAATCCCGAAGTCAACGTTAGCCTAGCCTCTAGTGGATCGACATGGCCCATTTCAGAAATGACTCTTGCTCGTAGTGGAATTTCATTCAAATGTAAAAACCACACCTTTATATTCCCTAATTTTTCAGTATTCTTAGATTACCAAGGTTCCGTATCTTCATCGACCTCGACACATTATCTTCAAGCAGGGACAACTATCAAATTCTAGAAATGTTATAGATAATATGAGTGTTAGAGAGTTGCGGAGACTCCCAACAATAAGCATGATCCATCCGCAGAGAAGAAACAAACACCCATGTCTTTTCCTACGAAAATAAAAGAGGTTATTTATAAACCCTCACCGAATAGGTTAGAAAGAAAAACTTGAAACCTAAGCCTCTGATTCGTCACTACTACTCGCACTTACACCCCAGCCTCTTGTTAGCAAGACTCTTGTTGTAGCTACAAGTCCTCCTAATGGCTCGAATTGTAAGGGGTGTACGTATACATGTTGTTCTATGATCTCCGAAGACGGCGGGGTAGTTGTTCTCTCTATCTCTTGCCTAACACCCTCTACACCCTCATAAAGCAAAGATGCTCTTGTTTCTGTTCCATACCCAAAAGATACCCTAATCGAAATACTAGGAATGGTAATAGACATATTCTCAGGTCTTGGAAGTGGGGCAGGGGGCCTATTAAAGAGCCATACTGGGATCTCCTCATAGACAGGTTGAAAAGGAGGGGTAGCAGCAAAGGGATTTTCTGTAACACTAGGAGAAGATTCGGAGCTTTGAGAAGAGGAGGGTCTCTCGGGACTCTGCGCAAAGCGACGTCTATTCATATTCTCCTCAGTAAAAGGATTTTCTGTAATATCAGGAGAATGTATTGGGGATTCCAAGTTGCTGTCCTCTTGAATTCCCTTAGCACGATCCAAAGAGGAAGTAGGAAGTGGAGGAAGTGGAACTCCACTTCTATAACCAGGCTCTCTAGGCTCTCCTGGACGTGTAGGAAGATCATAGATTCCAGGAGTTGGTGGCCTGGGACTCATGTAGGTGTAATCCTCTCCCTCTGGTTCTAAATCAAAATTTCTAGGAGTTTCATAAACATTGCTTTCCTTTTCTTCCCAAGCACCCCTTCTATGGACACGAGGAAGATCATAGATCCCCTCTCTTGGACGAGGAGTATTATACATTTTCTCGAATAAATCTTTCTCATCTTCAAGAACAATAAATTTGATGGTGCTCTCATCACTCAAACTATTGACGACAGACTCAGGAACCGAAAAGACTGGCGGACCACTACTATCTGATGATCCTGAATCCTTATTACTTCCAAAATGCTTCTGTCCCCATTTTGCTAAAGCATACATCAATCCAGAATCGCTATTTCTTCTTGATCGGGATTCGTCAGAAGGGCTTCTCCTTTCGCTCTCATCGACTTCTGAAATAGACCTATCTGAAATAGCATCCTCTTCTGATTCTGAGGACGCACACTCCCCTCTTCGGCAGACGCAACAACGACGAACTGCCTCAGCAACTGCATGACGAGCAATACGCAATCCATTCAGGATCTTACCTAAAATATATAAAATCATTCCTAAACAATACATTAGAACATTACGAAGCGCATCCCATAATCTTCTAGCTAGACTCTCTCGAGTTCCTGCAGAAACCTGAGGACCTTCTCTTTCTTGAGTTAGAGGCAAGACGCTTCTCCCAGTGACTCCATCAAAGTCTAAAGACAAACTTGACCCAACCCTATATACTGCTTCTTCTAACTCTCCAGCAGTACTATCAAATAGGTTTTCAAGAGAGTCTCCGCGACTTATGAGCTCTGCAAGCTCAAGATCCGTCAACTTTGAACAAAGAGAATCGATCTCACTGCTACTTTCTACCCTTTCAAAACGAGCTTCTACCCGAGATTCTGAAGACAAGCCCTTGGACGCAAAGCTCAATTGAAAATTCATTATTTCTATAAGCTGTTGCAATTCAAGTTCAGCTGACAGTTTTTCCTGAGAAGAAAGTTGATTGTCATATCTTACTTCATTCAACTCTGTTTTTAAATATTCCAAACGACATGCGAGATCATCGCAACTTAAAGGCTCGCAATCTGAAGGAGAAGAACCAGTAGGAAGTAGGATGCGATCCCGAATGCGCTGCATCACCAGCTTAAGACCTCCACGACTCTCTATTGAAGAAGAAGAAAGAAACAATCGTGGAGGCTTTTGTGGAGGAGTTCCTGGAGCTCCTTCTACAAAAGAATTCTCACCCGAAACATCTGAGTCCTCTGCCGCCCCAGATTTTTTCTCAAACGCACTTTCTTGAGATGTCGTTCTTTGTGGCATTTTAACAAATGTGCGGCGCGTCTCACGAGTTTGATTCCTAGATCCTTCAGAGAAAAATCCACTAAATGCGTTTAAGACCCTGCCTACCCCAGAGCGTATCCGAGAAAAAAAGCTGGAACTAGAAGAAGATTCTGAGGAGGAGGAACTCGGAGACTCTCCTCCTCCTGCTACACGAGAGGAACCAGTGTTTTGATGAGACGCCTGGGGGGATGACCTCCCGCCATTATCTTGGGAAGGCAAGGAAATCTCGTGTCTGCCGAGTGTTCCCTTAGGAGACGAAGATCTGCTTCTATACCCAGTATTTCTGTTGGGCGGGATCCTTCCCGATCCACCAGACCCTCCTATTCCTGATGCCATAAACACTTCCCAAAAAGAAAATTTTTAAACAATTAAAATTAATTTTATTAAAAAAGAATAAAAAAAACACTTTTAATTATATTAAAAGAATCAATAACCTATTTTTAAAAAAGAAGTTAGAAAGGTTTTATAAAACCTTTCTAACTTCCCTTCAATATAGAAACACTACTTCGTTACTGCCCTTCTCTAGAAAACGACCTAGCTAAGTTTAAAGCATGCTGGACCACAATATCGTCAGGAGATCCAGCTTCCCTATTTGCAAGAAGAAGAGCATTTCTTTCGCTAATTTCTCCAGCCCTCATAGCAAGATTGATTGCGAAACTTAAGCTAGAGAAAGGTCTGTCACCTCCATCGAAAGGATTGTTGTCAAACTCTTCAGCAAAATCTGGTCTCTCCAAATGCGAAAGTTCATACATCGGGATTGATTCCCCGGGCTCTGTAGCGATTCCTTGATTTGCTAACCATTCTGATACCCTTGCTGATACAGAATCATCTCCAGGCTCTAAATCGTCTCCACGTCTATGGAAACATTGGCGAATTGCCTGTGCAGCTGCAAGACGTGCTCGATTCAATCTAGAAGCAAGCCTTCTAAAGAAGGCCGCTACTGCTCGGAATATGCTAACTACAAAATTCCTTAACGCTAGCCAGAATCTACGACTTGCTGGCACTGTGGATGAAGTTCCCTCAGCCTGAGTGGGAGCTCCTGTCTCGTCAGGAGGAGGAGTCCCATCTGTATCAGTAAAACGAATTGTTGCATACTCAACCCCAGTACCACCGCTCGAGAAAATTCCTTCTGAAGGAGCTAACAAGGCGCTTGGGTCTAATGATGCATACTCAACCACATCACCAGCTGCAAAAAATGATTCCAGTTCTTTCTGAGCTGCATCTCCATCGTCCAAGCTACCAATGAGATCACCAACAGGTACTTCATAAGGACTTTTTTCTATCTGTGCAAGAAGAGATTCAACCCCAGAGGTCAAATTTGGCGCTAAGCGACCTTGAGATACTTTCTCAAAGTTTTTTAAAGCTGAACGTAGATCTCTTGCAGCCTTCTGAACATTTCGGTCATCTTTTTCCAAGGGAGAACGTTTTACCCTGGCTTTGATATTAGCTGCTGCTCCTTGAAGTTTTGATAACCGCGAAGGACCTGGAAAAGGGCCCTTTTTTTCTGGATCGTCAATAGAGTCCCCTTCTGGTGTAAAATAGAACTTACTCCTACGCTTTCCTATGTCCTTGTAGTCACTCCACCACGAATAAACCGAAGAACGGTCATCTTCTTCTGGATTGTCAATAGGGTCCCCTTCTGGTGTAAAATAGAACTTACTCCTACGGTTTCGCAGCTCGGCACCTTCACTCTCGAGCCACGAATAACCCGAAGAATGGTCATCGTCTCCTACATCTTCAATAGGGTCCCCTTCTGGTGTAAAATAGAACTTACTCCTACTCTTTCCTATCCTCTTACCTTCACTCGATGACGACAAAGAATCCGAAGAAGAGCTCCCTTCTGTATCTGCATCATACTCTGAAGTCGATATATCCTCTGCAAAATGCATTCGACTGCCATCGGGGTGCGTCGGCATGCTTTCTGAAGTAGAATGCTTCCCTTTCCCAATACGACCTAAAGCTCTCTTAACTTTACCCGTTGCCTCCTGAGCTCTCGATAACAACGAAGTACCCGAAGAAGTGCCCGAAGAAGTGCCCTCTTCTACATCTTCAATAGGTTCCCCTTCCGTTGTAAAATAGAACTTACTCCTACTCTTTCCTGTCTCTTTCTCAAAAACGTCAGGAGAACCAGGACTCTCTGGCTTTTTCTTGTAATGCCCTTCAAAACCATCAAACCCAGGAACACGCTCCCCATGCTCAATGTATGATGGAAAACCAGAAGAAGGTTCCTTAGGCTTTGGCTCTGAAGGTTGTTTTTTGAAAAAATTTTTTACACCCAGCCAAATTTTACTCAACCCAGACTTCCCTGCAGTACCTGATGCACCCTCAGGAGTTCTATCTTTAGGTAACAAGGTTTGTTTCTCTCTTACTGAAGTGTCTCCTTCTGCAAGACTCCCGCTACTGCTAATTGTATGTTCTCCTAAGTTCTCCCGAGGACCTAAACTACTGCTATCCTTGCTGCCCCTTCTCCTAGGAGGAGGGGGAGGAGGAGTTCCTGGACCGCCTACACCACCAACTGCCATAATTGAACCTAAAATGATAAATTATTTTAATAAAACTAATAAACACATTATAAATAAAATAATTTAAAAACAAAATTTAAGTTATATAAATGGAAAATCAATAGGAATTATCTATTTATATAATCAAACAAACCACTAAATATTAAAGACTCGAGGCAGTCACAGAAAAATAAAAAGAGCATCCAAAGATTGAGGATTTTATACTAAAAGACTGAGACTAAGAGTTTCCACTTACATCTACATCAATAAAGTCTACTGGACCATCAAAGTGGAATAGGTCACCTTCGCTAGCTGCCAAGGCATCAATAACTAAATCTGTGGCAATGGAGCGCATTTTATTTTCAGGACTATAGAGAAGCTCACGGCGATTGCGTCGACGCTCATAGAGTTTAATAAGCTCGTCATACAGCCAATTGACAAACTTACTCATTAAGATAGCTCCCGCGATTCCTAAAGTAGCTCCACCAAGAGCAAGAAGACCTGGAATTATAGGAGCTAATGCAGGAACGAACGCAAGGAGCATAGTTCCTATTCCTACACCAAGTAAGATTCCGCCAACAAGGGCGCTCTTGACTTCCCCTCCCTTTTCAAAATCGCGAACCTCCTCACGAATTGCAGCATCGGTCTTTTCGATCTGTTTTTTGTAGACAGTCTTCCACATCTTATTAAACTCTTTATCCGAGACGGTAAGCCCTGATTCAATTAAAAACCTGCGTACACGATTCTTATTTTTTGTCTCTTTCCAACGTAATTTACTGATATTTAATCTCGCTTTCAGTTGGTAGGCAGCGTAGGAAAATCCTGAGGAAACCATAGGAAGTGTTACAGAGGCAACAGCAGATCCTACAGAAGCAACAAGTAGAACTTGCATTGCTGTTAATCCACCAAATCCCGTGACTATAAAGGCAGCAATGCTTGCTAACAGCAACAGCGTAGTAAGGGCAAAGATGACCTTCTGTCTGGTAGTCAGCGAAAGCCTCTTGTTGATTTCCTGAGGAGACATCCTCGTATCAGCAATCAAATCCCCATCTTCGGCTTCTATCACAGAAGTAGAAGTTTCGCTCTCATAATTAGGGGGTAGCTCTTCTAAGCGAATATCTTTTAGAGAGGTATCTACAAAAAGATCTTTTGTTTCTTGGGTAAGAAGCAAACTTCTCCATTTTGCTATACTACTGTGGAGTATTGCCTGCAAAACTGTCGTAATCCCTATAGAAATTAATGGTGGAGATAAAACAAGAGCAATAACAGCAGGAGTTCCCCCTAAAAATACAGTTCCTACAATTGCAAGGAGAATCCCCAAAATGGCAAAACCTGCGCCAAGAGCTGCGATCGACAAAGAAATATAGTGTAGTTTTTTCGCTTCTTTTATGGTTTCTGCTTCTGTAAGCCTCTCCCCCCTAGCTACTTTTTCCGAACGGAAAAACTTAGTATAGATATAGTGACTCATGCTTGCTAATGCAGTTTGACTTCCCCGAGAATAGGCACTGGATCCCAAGCTACCGACTAAACCGCCATACCCTCCAGGGACAAAGTTAGCCCCCACTTTCACCAGCAAACCCATAACAGTAAATCCAGATCCTAAAGCTATAGCACTTTTCACTCTTCTGGATTCCCGCATCCTAGGGGAAATATGGTCACGGACCATGTATACCAGGCTTTTCATTATAGAAAATCCACCAGTACCAACGCCTGAGATAGCGATTCCAAGAAGGATTGCCTGAGGAACTCCAGGTGCTAAGACTGTTAAAGCTACAACAACAACAGCAACCGCCACGAGCAAAACAACCAACCCAGCAAATAGAGTGACAGAATGGGTAAAAAGACTTTTTTGCAATCCTTTATCTTCAGCATTTATATGTGATATTGAATTGGTTGCGGGCAAGATTCTTCCACCGCTCAAAAGAAGCGAAGTTTTCTCGGTTGCTGTAGACAGCGGCAAGTATGGAGAATCGTTATTGTTAACTGGTGGTGTGAACATAAAAGAAATACTAATAATTATTTTAATTATAAAATAAATTATTAATATCAACTATAGGACAAAATAGAACAATTGCCCAAGATTTTATAAACGAAATATTTAAATTTTAATGAAAAGTTACAGAATAAATAACAGTAGCTAGAGGAGGAAGCTCTATATCAAGGCCCCAAGCTACACCACCATCTTGACAAATCACAGGGAGGCGCTTTCCCTTCCCCGAACCTCCAAAACACTCATCATCAGTGTTGAGAAGGAGTTCGCAATGATTTAGGCCCTCACATCTTAAGATATACGAAGGAAAGGTACCCGCACTGAAATGGTGCACACACAAAAGAGCTGAGGAGCGATCGCCTCCTGCAAATCTATAATAAGCAATGACATTGTTTTCTACATCATTGAAGTCTACCCAATGAAAGCACTCTCTTGTGTTCTCTTTCATCCATAGGCAACGTTGGTTACTATACAAAGCATTCAAGGTGGAGACACAGCTGCGCAAAGTTCTGTGGTAGTGTTGATTTAAAAGCTCCCAATCTAAAGGACGATCAGGACACCACTCTCCGTAGTGTCCAAATTCTCCTCCCATAAAAAGTAACTTTTTCCCTGGCAAACAAATCTGGTAACTGAGTAGTAGTCTCATTTGAGCAAATTTGCTCCAAGTATCCCCAGGCAACTTATTCACTAAGCTTCCCTTACCGTGAACCACCTCATCATGCGATAAAGGAAGAATAAAAGACTCATCGAAAGCATACCAAAGGCTAAATGTAAGGTCTTTCTGATGGTATGCACGATAGATAAAATCTTTCATAAAATAATGAAATGTATCGTGCATCCAACCTAAATTCCATTTGTAATCAAAGCCCAAACCACCAGAATCTACGTTCTTAGTGACCCCAGGAAATGCTGTGGACTCCTCTGCAAAGGTAATCACCCCTGGGCACTCCTTGTGAATTATAGAATTCAGGTGCTTCAGAAATTCTATAGCTTCAAGGTTTTCCTTTCCTCCGTAGATGTTCGGGGTCCATTCTCCATCTTGGCGACCATAATCACGATAAAGCATAGAAGCTACAGCATCCACCCGTAAGCCATCGATATGCATCTTATTAAGCCAAAATAAGGCACTTCCTATTAAAAAGTTTGAAACTTCATGACGACCATAATCAAAGGTAAATGTATTCCAATGGGGATGAAGAGCCTGGCTATGGCCCATATATTCATAAAGGGGCTCTCCGTCAAAAGAGGCAAGAGCAAACGCATCTAAAGGAAAATGCCCAGGCACCCAATCTAAGATCACCCCAATGTTTGCTTTATGTAGATAGTCCACAAAATACTGAAACTCCTGAAGAGTGCCGTATCTTGATGTCGGAGCATAATATCCCGTCACTTGATATCCCCACGATTCATTCAGAGGATGCTCAGTGATGGGGAGAAGCTCTACATGAGTATAGTGCATTTCATTGCAATATCTCGCAAGGCGATGGGCCAGTTCACTGTAACGTAAGGGCCTTTGCTCATGCCATTGCCAAGAACCTAAGTGAACTTCATAGATCGTGATTGGCCTTTCATTTTTCTCCGAGCGCCTCTCGATCCAATGACGATCACTCCAAGAGTAACTCTCAGGATCTGCAACAACAGCTACACTCTCAGGCGGGAGATCAAAGCTCTTGCCATAAGGATCTGTTTTTATAATAACGTTCCCCGATGCCGTAACGATTTCCCACTTATATCTTGTTCCCTCTCCTAAACCTGGAATAAAGAGTTCCCAAATCCCTTCATTGGAAATCTTACGTAAAGGATTGGTAAGACCATGCCAAAAGTTAAAATCACCGACCACAGAGACTCTCTGGGCATGTGGAGCCCAAAGGACAAAGAGCACACCAGAGATCCCCTGAACTTCCATAGGAATGGCCCCCATGCGTTCATAAATCTGATAATGCGTTCCTCTATGGAATAAAAAAGAGTCTACGGCTCCCCAAAGAGGAGAAAACGCATAGGGATCATGAGCTAAAAGGCCGTTCTGATGATAGACACGATAATCCCCATATCCGATTCCCTTGGGAACAGATAAGAAAAATAGCCCCGAATGATGGGGAACAGTATCGCGATGCTCTCCTAGGAGCTCAATAGCAACCGTCCTAGCTCCTGGGCGGAAAAGAACAATGCGATCTAACGAATCTTCAGAAGAAAGGATTCCTAAGAGTTTGTGGGGATCTTTCTGTCTTCCAGAGACAAGCAGATCAAGATCCGCAGGACTGATCAATTTATCAACCATGGATGGCTATCTATTTATGGAAACAATCCCATAAATATGCAGTTCCTGCTTTTATCTCCAGAGTTTCTCCTAAAGAAAGTCTCTTAGATCTAGAAAGACGTCGCTGGGACCACTCACGGAGGCGAGCACTACGTAGTGAAGAACAAAACTTTAAAGATACCTCACCACTGTGTTCTGCGTAGAGCTCGACTTGACGAACGGTCTTCTTTGTCCAGACTATGGACAACGTCCCAAGATGAGGAAGGGAAAGATGAATCAAGCGGCCACAAGGAAATTCAGGAGGAAGTGCAGGAAGGATATCTACAAACGATCCCTGTTGTCTCACAAAAATATCTTTGATCACAGCCAAGCTATGATAAAGAAGCTCGAAGGGAACTTTTTTCTCTTCATTCACACCTTGCGGTAAGATTCCTTGAAATTCTTCATCGTAAATCCTAGGAAGAAAGCATTCTGAAAAACCCGCAAGAGCCAGTGATAGCAGCGCAGGAGCAATCTCTGTAGTTTGCTTGTTTAAAACTTTTTGGTGGGTAATTTTTAAAAGGTTGCCGATAGCAGAAGTTTCTATATTCGTATAGGATACCTCAGGAACCATAATAGCCAAACGGAACCACAAAGGAAGAATTTCTTTAAGGTCACGACGACGACGAACCTGCTGCCAATCCGCGTGCTTATGCACACCAAGAGATAACAGGGGCCCTGCTTGTGCCGCCGACGGCAATCTCCCTTTGATAGATTGTGTACACTCGCCAGAGGGAAGCAGGTAATACTTATAGCTCTCGGAAGTAACCACAAGCCCCCCACGATGTAAATCTTGGAAAACAGCAAACCGCTTTAAAGGCCCTTGAACCCCTAGAGTCTGCTCATTTAAAATTTCGTGATCTGAAGAAAATAGACGCCATAATGTTGGAAATACCTGAGCGTATAACAAAGATCCTGGAATGGGTACTTTTTGTCCTGGAACCCTAGTATAGGGCTTAAAATGTTGCATTATATCAATCATACAATCTCTCCAATAAGCCCCTCTTCCTCTACCCTATTGAGACGAACAGAAACTAGAGTATTGATGGCAATGTTTCCCACCACTGGGAAAGAAATCTTTTCAAAATAAGGTGAGTGCCCTACAGCAACCTGACCCACAACTTGCTCCACAAGCACCTGTGTTGTTGCTCCTAGACGCTTGGCCATCTCCTTCTGCCCTACCTTCTTAGCGACCTCAGCAAGATACTTTTTCCTCTCATGAATTACCTGATTAGGAAGCTGATTATCAAAAGTAAATGCCTTTGTACGACGGCGAGCACTGAAAGGAAAACTGTGAACCTTGATAAAACCGACATCTTCGATAATTCGCAAAGTATCTTCAAAATCTTGATCACTCTCTCCAGGGAACCCCACAATAACATCTGTAGTAAAACCATAGTGAGGATCGTAAGCGCGAAACTTCTCTACACAATCTAAAAAATCTGCTCGGGAATACTTACGATTCATTCTCTTTAAAATCGAATTAGATCCCGATTGAAGAACAAGATGCGAAGAAGGACAGGTGTGACGAGATACGGTAATGGCACGGTGGAGGTCTTCAGTGATATCATCAGGATCTATGGATGAAATGCGTATCCGCTCAATGCCAGGAATCCGATCCACTTCGTCTACGAGAGAAGCTAGCGAGTACTCTCCATCGCAGTAATCTCCAATATTAATTCCTGCAATTACAACTTCGCGATATCCTTGCTCTACAACCTCAGAAATCTCTGTTAAAATTTTCTCAGCAGGACGTGAGATTGAACGCCCCCGCAAATAAGGAATAATGCAGTATGAGCAAAAAGAATTACAGCCATCTTGAACTTTGATAAAAGCTCGTGATTTTCCCTCAAAACTATGGATCCTGAATTCAGGGAACGTAGTTTCATAAGGGAAAATCTTTTCTATAAGACGCGATTTCTCCTTATTAGAGACAATCGTGCATTGTCGATCCAAAGAAGCAAAAAACTCTTTATCAGATTCCCCTAAACACCCTGTAACCACAATATGTGCCTCAGGATTCTGACGACATAACTGACGAACAGCATGACGACCTGAACTCTCAGCCGAAGATGTTACAGCACAGGTATTGACTATGCATAGGTCTGCGGGGATTTCAGAGTCTAGAACCTCTTGATATCCTAAGATTGTCAATTGGTCGCGATACGCTTGGATTTCATACTGATTCACCCGACATCCTAAACAGACAAGCTTAAATGTTCCTTTGATTTCTGCAACCGTCATATACCTCTATGGACTTCACTATGTTTAGCCATGCGCGGGTACATTTTAAAATATCACTCTTTTTCTCACTAACAAAGATTCTATCTCGTAGAAGAAAACTACTTAATCCCCTAAAGAATCATACAAGGTTGGCCCGTTCCCTTCCTTGTCTTCAGAATCTTCAGAAAAAAAATAGGAAATGAAAGGACGGAATTTCTTTTGGAGTTCCTTAGGAAGGTACGCTTCGACAACTAAAATATCTTCTTGGTATCTATGAGAGATAACCACGCCAGCATCACAGAGTTCAGTAAATTTTCCATATTCGGGATAGGGAAAATTCAAAGTCACATGCAAGCTTTTCTCCCAGATCACCTCCGCCATTACATTCAGAAGATTCTGAACTCCCTCCCCAGTTTTTGCTGAAATTAATACGGGACGGGGAGAAAGTAAACGTAACTTCGTGGATATTCTTCCTTGAGGGAGCCTATCTACTTTATTCAACACTGTAATGATCTTAGGCTTCTCAATCCCCAATTCCTTAAGAAGATCGAATGTCGTCCGTACATGCTCTAAAGCTAGAGGGTGTGAAGCGTCCACAACATGAAGAAGAACATCTTCATGAAAAGCCGCTTCTAAAGTACTTTTAAACGCTGCTACCAAAGTATGGGGAAGTTGGCGAATGAATCCTACAGTATCGGTAAGCAGAACGTGAAGGCCTCCTGGAAGGATACATTTGCGAGTTTTAGGATCTAAAGTAGCGAAGAGCTTATCCTCAACATAAGTCCCTGCTGATGTCAGCAAATTTAAAAGCGTGCTCTTCCCTGAATTTGTATAGCCTACCAAAGCAAAGGTTGGAATTCCTCTGCGAGATTTTACCTTACGGCGTTCAGCACGTTGTTTAATCACAGCTTTTAGTTGTGCCGACAGCTTGTGGATACGCTCACGGACCATTCTACGGTCTAGCTCTATCTGCTTTTCTCCTTCTCCCTTAACAAAGCCTCCGCTACCCCCTCCAGATTTTTGCCGAGACAGATGGCCCCACATTCTCTTAAGACGAGGAAGGAGATAGCGTGCTTGTGCTAGCTGGACTTGGATATTTGCCTCTGCAGTAAGAGCGCGATTGGAAAAGATCTCCAGGATCAACTCGGTTCTGTCCAAAACCACGAGCCCGAGACGTTTCTCTAAGTTACGTTGTTGGGATGGTGTGATCTCTTCATCTATAATTAAGGTCCCTAGAGAGGGAAATTTTTTCAAGATTTCTTCGATTTCCTCTAACTTTCCCGTATTGAGATAGGTGGAAGCGGAAGGTATTTTTAAAATCCAGGAACGAGTTTCTAAAACGCAAATACCACAAGAATCTGCAAGGGCAACCAACTCATCTAAGTGTTCTGCAACCACCTGAGGATCTGTCTTATTTTGATAACAGGTCACAGCTAAAGCTTGAGAGGCATCCTGTTCCTTACGAGGAAGGTCAAACCTTGTTCCTAAAGAAGTTCCAAAATATTGTGAAGTCTCTTCCTCTCGCTCCTTATCTACATTGTCCAAAGGACCTCCATCCCATCATAAGCAAATGTTACCTCTGGATGCTGGTCACGCTCCGCTTCTAAACAGTGGCTAATATGTGTAATAATTATATTCTTTATCCCCGCACGATCCGCAAAATCTCTAGCTTCTTCTACAGTAAGATGCGAAGACTTGTGTTCCCGAAAAGCAATAGGCATCTCTGATGGCCCAGCAGACAAGATCACTGTGTCTACGTTATCTAAGTAACTGAAAATTTTTGAATCATAGTTATGAAGATCTGTAAGATAGACAAGATTTCCAAAACGGAAACCCATCACCTGACAAGACCTTTGGTAATAGGAAATGTAGGTATAAGGAATTCCCTCAAATTCATCCTGCCCATCTTCCTCATTTAAAATTTTAAACTCTAAAACTGCGGGAAGAGCAGAATCTGGATTATGGGGAGTAAGGAGGTACTCTTTTGTCTTTTGTAAAAACCTATAGGTACTTGCAGAAAGGACTAAAGGCAAAGAACGCTGGGTGACTATATACCACGCACGTAAATCATCAATTCCACCGATATGATCATAGTGAGGATGGGTAAGAAAGACTCCGTGAAGCTCAGAAATACCTACTGCTAACATCTGTGCACGAAAATCAGGACCCACATCAATAACTAAGTTCTTCTTTTGATATTGAATGAGTACCGAAGCTCGTAAACGATGTATTCTTTTCTCTTTACAAACTGCGCACGAGCAAAAGGGCACGGGAATTCCTTCGGGATTTCCTGTACCTAAAAATATCAGCTTACCTATAGATCCGCTCCAAATATCTCTTAACATACCAATTGCTCGTCCGCATTCACAAGCAAATAAAAATTGTCAGCCAGTCTCTTGACTTTAGAACTTAAAGTCAAGAAGTTGCTAGAATTCCAGCTTGGAATTCTCTATAACTTTTTAAACAATGTTTTCCAAATATAAATCACCCGAAGTTCGGATTGGATCTATTTCAGCACACAGCTAAAGTTAGAAAATCAAGAAGTCTTAAAGGCAGGTCCCAGGCCATCTCAAAGTTATTCAGAAGGTAACTTTGCAACAGGTTGAGATAACGCACAGGTTGCAGGATATTCTGTGATCACAGAATAGTTTTCAGCATTTTTCTGTACGCGACGAAGATGACATTGATTGATATATTCGTGTGAGAGGTTCAGCCAATCACGAACTTTAGTTCTTCCGAGGTAGGCCATCAATATCCCAAACAAACATAGAATCACACCAATTCCCCCAATCACACAGGGAATCACCCAACCACTCAATCCCGCAATCAAAGGCGCTTCAACCATCACACCCACAATAAGACCTGCAAGGATGCTGAGCCCGCCAAAGACCCAACTCACAATAGAGCAGATGTCAAAATTCCTTACCCGAGAACAGAGGGCGTACATTTCAGATTCCAGCCTTGGAGTTTCCTTACCCACGGGCTCCAAAGCCCATAAAGAGGTAATAGGTCCGTGTACTGGCAGTCCTTGAAACTTGTGTTGCTTGCAGCGCATCACGTTAAGCACACCTTTAGGAGGAACGCCTTCCACATCAACAACAACAACAGGAACAATATGTGGGCTAACTACCTCGGCACATAACTGACAATAGAAGTACTTATTTTTATATTCATCGATATTCCCAGCACCAGGATAACATGGCAAAGAACCTAACATGCAATCTTGTTCCTTGTTTTAATACAAATCAAACTCTAAGCTCCGAGAGAATCACCAAGAAATTCTTTCAACTGATTATAGACTGGAAAAGGTTCAAACAAAGGCAACGCGCCTAACCAAGTCCTTGTAGGAACAGCTGTCAAATACATCAAAGCTTTCAACCCCTGAAAAGAAACCCCTTGTGCTGCCAAGCCATGAACAAGCATGACCCCTGCTTCCCCGCTTAAAGCAGCTCTTTCATTAGGAAAGCTTCCCCAACCAGATTGTAAACGCATCGCAAAGTGAGATAACATAGAATCCAGGCCTTGCAAACACACAGTGTAGTCAGCCTGGTCTTCTGGAGAGATTTCTATACCACGGATACATTCTAAAAAAGCGGCCCAATCTATCAAGTGGGATAAAGGATATTTATACAAACTGCAGAGGAACCCTGCCTCATTACTAAGGATCTCGTGGCCCAAAAGAATCTGAGCTTCAATCTGTTTTGAATCAATTCGTACAACAGAAGCATACTTCTCAAAGAGCCGTTTCATAGCAAGAACAGCAGACGAAAAATCAACAAAGAGCTTGTCTAACCTCTGACTCGCGTTCTCGCAACACTTTTCTCCCTCAAAACAACTGTGCCTCCAATCTAAAGAAAGCGCACTTACAAGATCAAGTTTCTGACAATAGCGAGAAAGAAATTCCTGTATTTGTGCTTTATAGTGCGTGACATCGATCGCTTTCTCTGGGCATCTTTCTTGTAGATGTTCTAGATGACGATATAAAAACTTCTCAAAAAATGAAGAAGACCAAATGTAGGAGAGGAACGAATCTTTCAGGAAAAGTCGTTCTGGATTTTCCAATGATAAAAGAAGATCGAATTGTAACAAAGCAGCTTCACCTGAACATTCTTCTCTCCGATAGCTAAACATCCCTTCTGCGTCTACACAAAAGGAACCCGAAGCAGCCCAATCGATAAGGGGGGAGGTTGCCTTTAAAGCATCTCCATAGCGAGCAAGTTGCAAAAGATCAGGAGAATAGTACTGCTCTTTTATCAGAAATTGTAGAAGTTCTTCAGCACATTGAGTGACTTCAGAACTGAGATCTATTCCCCTTAGGTTCCACTGTCTTACCAGATATAAAATTATATTGATGTGGACACAGTCCTTCTTTAAAAGGGCAAGGGTCGTGGATAGGGGCTCGAGTTTCAATACGTTTTGCAAACTTTGATCAATATTTAAAGATCGATCGTCAGAATAGACAATGAGAGATTCGGGTAGATAATCATGTAGGAACAATGAGACCAATTCGGAACGCCAGTAATCGTCCCCCAGCACCTCTTGTTGTGGTGTCCACTCTTTTTGTGGAATAATTTCTGCAAGAGTAGATTCTGGACTAGGTCCGAAAGTTCTTCCTAAAACTAGAGCAGAGACAGCAAAAACTATAGCCAAACCTAAAAGTAGGCATCCGAGAGCAAATCCTAAGACAATAGCCCACAACCCTACTTGTGGGAAAACTACAATCATAGCAGTGAAAATCAAACAACTCAAAGCACCTAGAACTAAAGCCACGTAATACATTCGCGATGTTCTTTCCGTCAGTCTTTCACAGGGAGACTGGGTCTCTCCTATACTAGGTAAAGTTAAAGGAAAAGAGGTTGCCATATGTACCCTCCTTACTCGTAATCAATTTCAGAAAGTTGCCATTTTTTGGATAAAGATTGAATCACTCCCTCGCTCTTTAAATCCGCAATGGCCTGTTGCACAGCCTCAATCTCTTCAGGACGGTCTTTAGCAATACCTAAACCGCAGCCCAATACCCAAGATTCCTTAGGAAGCTCCAATCTTGTTGCAATAAGATTGGGAAAGTCTTTAAGAACCACCCGTCCTACGGAGGGTTCTAGAACAGCAATTGGAGATTTCCCATAACGAACCTCCATAATTACTTCCAATGTGCTATCAAAAGAACGAACACAGATTCCAGGTTGGGATAAAAGGTAATTCTCCTGAAACGTTCCTGTTTGGACAGCAACAGAAGAATGCTGTGTTAGAGGAAACACTGGCGTCTCTAAAGAGCGCTTGGAAACGACCGTAAGCTCTTGAACTTCATCGCCATAATAGGGAAGCATTGCGATTTCCTTCTGCCGAGAAGGAGTGATGGACATTCCTGCTAAAATTGCATCAATACGGTGCTTTTTTAAATTTAAAATCAACGCATCGAAGGCAAACTCCCTAATTTCCAGTTGTTTACCAAGTTTTTCGCTGATTACTCTTGCCAAATCTATATCGAAACCTATAACTTTTCCTTGGGCATCTACGTACTCAAAAGGAGGATAGGTAGCATTTGTACCTACAATCCATACACGGTGGGGGTCGGTCTTAGACTGGCAACCTGTTAAAGATAAGAGTGTTATAAAAAAAAATACTCTAAAAAAACGGTTAATTTGTTTCATCATGAAAGCAACGCTCTGTACCCTAAATTTTATCATGTGTTAAAGTTTACATAAAAAAAATAAATACATCAAACTTGAAAAAGTTTTAACTTTGAATAATTTTGATTAAAAAAATAGTTTTGATTAAAAAAATAAGCAATTTTGAATCCTATGACGCCAATCCCCCCGCCTTGCCCCCCCAATGGTAAGGATAATTTTTATCACTTAACAACAAATCCCCAAGACCCTCTGATACTTAGGGTTATACGCACCATAGGATATATTCTTCTCCATATCATCACCTTCGGTCTTCTGCTTCTGATTCACTATTACAAACATCATCAAGCCCCCAGGAAAGGGTTGCCCACTCCTCCGACTCCTCCTATAGAACCCGACCGAAAAACTATAGAAATTGCTAAACAACCTACTGGGAGTCCCGACGACAAAAAGCCTCCTTCTAAGCCTGAATCCCCCGTCCCTCCTACTGTAGAGGTTGCCACACCACCTCCTATCCTACCAGCTAGTAAAGACTATCAGAGCTGCCTAAATAGAATGGTGGAAATGGTAATGAGGCGAGAGCATCTGCCGCTCGCCTCCATCCAAATTGACCCAAATACAGGAGGAATTAATCCTGAATTCATAGCTTCGTATCCCAATCAAGTCGAGAGGGAACAGATGTATTTCCATGTAGAACGTTTACGGGAAACGCTACGAGATCCGCATTGCACACCACAACAACAACGACTGGCTCAATTATCTCTTCAACAAATTGAATATCTAAATACGAACTACTACATTGCTAGTGTACCAGGAGATGGGAACTGTTTTTATCGTGCCTATGCTATAGGCTGGCTATGTGCTCTCTGTAGAGAGTGCGAAATAAATGGGGCCGCATTTGAGGACGAAGCAATACGTGTGCTTACCCTTCCTTTTGCAGCCTCTTCCACAATAAATGAGAATCTCTGTTCAGAAATTGCTGGGCTACTTCAGCTATGCGGCACCTATCCTACATTGACAGACGTCTATAACAAGGTGATTCTTTCTCCTCAACACACTCGAACCTTGATTACCTTTTTACAAAAACTCTCTGTATATGCTGCGCGTCGCGAAATAGCAGCCTCCATCCCTGAAGAGACAGCTAGAGCCATATATATTTCTAATTTGGAGGATGAACTCCTTCCTAAAGCCCTGGAATCTCTTTTTGCAAGTCGTCCTTGTAGTGAATTATTCCAAAATTTCATTGATCACACAGCACTTCCTCATATGCAATCTAACGACGAACTCTTACTGCTATTGGAACATCTCCCAGCTCTCTTCCTCACGGAAGAGGAATTGAACAGACTCTCTCCAGAAGCACAAGCAGGTCGGAGGCAATACGAAAACGAAATCCAAAGGGCTTTTTCTGAACTCAGTGCACATATCGCTGCTTCAGGATGGAACGATATTAGGTTTAACGCTACAATCAAAGATCGCCTTCCTGAAGGAATCAAGAGTCAATATAAACGTTTTCTTGCAAATATGGAACATAGACGAGCTCACCATCGCCCTTGGTCTTCAGCATTTTCCTTTTTTGCTTTCCTACGCACCTGTCCCTCTACGATGCTTGATCAACACTGCGCTGATTTCCACCAAGAAGTAGAGTGGCTGGTGAATGGATTCGTGCCCCCTCAAAAATCTATCCAAGATGTCTTAAAAATAAGCACTGGCTCTCTCCGCTACCTAACAGCTGATATAGATTCTAGTTGGCAACGAAGTGTGCTTGCCTCCAATCTGTTTACCCTCCTAACCACCCATAAAAGCTTGCAGTCAGAAAGCTCTATTCCTCAACTCGAAACGCTGCACACACGCATAGCAAATGTATTAAAAAAGGTGTTATCTACAGCCTTTAAAACTGCTCCTTTAAGCGATCATCCCGATCTACTTAAAAATATGGTAGAGAAACTATTATTCACGATTAGTAATACACAGGAGCTAAAACAACACTTCGATAAAGTCTGTTCTGCAAGAAGTTTAAGTTCCATGCGTCATCTCAGTGATCTAACACCAGAGGAAGACCTGCTCTATACACAAGCAGTACAACTCTTGTTCTTTATTCTCCAGCATCCTCAAGTGGAGACTCGTCGAGAGACTAAAGATGCTGTCAAAGATTTAAAAATGCTCCTGCTTCCCTTCCTACAATATACCTTTAAAAAAGTAGAAAACGAAATTAAACTGAAAAAGCTTTTAGGTTCAATTCTAGGATCTATACTATTAAATCCGCCAGCAAACTATCCTAGTATCCCTACTAATGAAGATTTATTGACCTTCTTTAAGTTCTTTTCCAAGCATCCTGAAGTGATGGTTTTAGATCCTATTCTTGAAAAGAATTGCTTAAATTTTATACAAAAGGTTTTCCCAAATACTAAATTGGAAAATGAAGCTAAACTGTTAATAAAAGAATTTCCTAATACCTTTGGAAATCTATGGAAGGCTTTTTTAAAACGGGTGAATATCCTTGGAACAAAACTGGGTTCACATCAATCCGAAACTCCTTTAAGTGATCTGTTTTCGAAATCTTTCTTAATCTTTTGTTTCCTTACAAACTACCCCCACCTTCTACACAAAAATACTACTTTAACTGCGCAACTGAAATCTTTCCAAAAAGAAGCTCAGGATAGATTCGTTCAGGGACAAAAAGAGCTCTTACATATGTTGCGACACGGATTCGCTCTAGTTGGAGAAACTATAAATCTCTACTCTGAGGCTAGAAAACAGCTGCTGTACAATCTCTTAAGAAAAACCGAAATAAAAAGAGATGGTTTTTGTCGTTCTGCTTTTAGAAGGGCATTTATTGGGTATCTTCATTCGCTAGATTCTACTGTCCTCGCGGACGTCTTGGATGAAGTCAAAGAGCAGGCGGAGGCCAACGATGTTTCCGTTATGACTACTGTACCTTTGCAACGACTTGCTGTTTGTCAGGCCGTCTCTGATCTAGATGCTGTATCGGAAGAAGTCATGCAAAACTTTATCGTGCGACACGGATTTTTAAATACATTCTCTCCAGAAGGAGAGGCTTCTATCTTTTTAATCCGATTCCCCAACCACTATGGTTGTCTCTTACCTAGAAACCCTAGAACAGAGGCCCAGAACTTGGAAACTAATTTATTGAATCCCTAGTTTTGAATGAGGTGCTTATTCTTACGTTTACCTATCCCCTACCGCGCACCCTCAAGCAGCATCCCGATGAGATCCGTACGGTTTGTATTTCCTCAAATTTATCTTTCGGAGGAGAAACACCTATACTCATTGCAGGCCCCTGCGCACTAGAAAGTTATGAGCACACGGTCTCCTCAGGGCTTATGGTTAGGAAAGCAGGAGCTCAGATATTCCGAGGATCGATTAAAAAACCGCGGACTAGCCCATTTTCGTTTCAAGGGTGGGAAAAAGAGTGTGTACTATGGCACAAGGAAGCTCAGCGCATCCATGGTCTCCCTACCGAAACCGAAGTTTTAGATGTCCGAGATGTCGAAATTACTGCCGAGCATGTCGATATCCTCCGTATTGGAGCCAAAAACATGCACAACTCCCCTCTTCTACAAGAGGTGAGCCGTTCACATCGTCCGATTATCCTGAAACGCAGCCCCTCAGCTACTCTCGAAGAGTGGCTATGCGCAGCAGAATATATCCTTTCTTCGTCGTCCTGTCCTGGGGTGATTCTTTGTGAACGAGGAATTCGCACCTTTGAGAACTCTACGCGTTACACTCTAGATCTCAATACCGTGACTCTTCTTAAAGAGATCTCTTCCCTCCCTGTAATTGTGGATCCTTCCCATGCAGCGGGAAAACGCTCTTTAGTTCTTCCTCTCGCATCTGCAGGTCTATCCGCAGGTGCTGACGGCCTTATGATCGAAGTGCATGCGCATCCTAAAACAGCTCTTTGTGATGCAGATCAACAGATCACCCCTGAAGAGCTTCACCAACTTGCTAAAAAACACTTCTCTCACGCAGAGCTGTCTATAGCAAATGCAATTTTTTGAAATTGATGAATGTGCATATCGAATAAAAAATATTTAATTGTCTTTTATTTGAGAATTCTTGAAGTAAAGTTAAATATAAACTTCTAATACTATTAGAATTTACGTTTTATTATATTGAAATGTAAATATTTTTATTGAATAGTAAATACGATTTTAACTATCTGATAGTCAACTGGAAGAACGCAAAAATGCGTCTTTCTACGGAGGTTTATGATAAAACAAGCGTGTAAATTTTACCTTTTACAGTGTTTACTTTGCGCTCTGTATTGGCTATTAAAATATTGCAGAAAGCTTCTTAAGGGCACCCTTCATCATTCTGAAGAAACGTTCTATCAAGCTTTGCTCTCTTCTCTTATCGACCTGCTCTATCAGTTAAAACAGCTCCCCGCTCCTACTAATGAATAATAAGGAATAAAACTAACCCCTCTCCTTCTTGGAAAAGAAGGGGAGGTTCTTATCAAATACTAAGCATAACCTGATAAAAAACTTAGGATCTATTTTGCTCGCAACACCTCAGCAACTGCGCTTTAGATTTTAAAGCGCTTTTTAATTTTGCTTTTCCAAGAAACCTCGATAAGTTCCACAAAGGAAAAAGCTACTAAAGAACCTAGCCAGGCCAGTAACTCTCCAAAGATCCCCAAAGAGACTATTTGAACAAATCCATAGCCCATCGCACCAACAATAACCCCAGCCCAAGCAGCGGCTTTACCAAAACAGCGTTCTTTAGGAGCTAGGAGATAAAAGCCGACAGGAACAGAAAGACAGCAAACCGAAAGGCTGTAGCTTAAAATCAAGACATCTACGATGTTTGTAAAACCAATAGCAAGAAGAGGAGCCAGGACTGCCAAACCTAACACTAAATAACGATAAGAGGAAGCTTTCAAAGTAGGGTATTCTTCAGCAATTAGCTGAGCTACCGCATTCATAAGAGAATCCGCTGTAGAAAGAATAGCAACACCAATGGCAGCAGCCATAACAGCTGCTAGCGAGGGACTGCAAAAATATGCTATGGTGTCAATAAGAGGACATCCCCCAGTAAGGCCTGCTTTAGCCCCTAGGGAACCTAAAAATAAAGGGATAAAGTTAAAGATAAGAAGGGTAAGACCTGCGCCTACAGCGGCCCACTGCAGCCGTTTTGGTGATGAGGCTGCAACACACCTTTGAACCATATCCTGCTCAACAAGCATAAAGAACATAGGCATAAATATCCAGTTAGAAAGCTTCGCACAAGGAAGGGGCTGGAAAGGAGCTAACAAAGGCAAAGTTTCGGGAACTGCGAGCCATACAGAAATACCACAGCATACCACAGCAATAAGAAGAAATCCTGCTTGGATAACATCGGTACGCACAACCCCTCGAAATCCTCCTGTTGAGGTATATGATGCTAAGACAATCCAGAATACCGTGGTTAAATACTTGCCAAAAGCAAAACCGCTAAACAATCTGTCTAAAGCAATCACCTGAGCAACTAAGATGAAAAATAAAGAACTCCCCGACAATAAAAATGCGACCTTACGAAGCTTTTTGGAACCATAGAAAACTTCAAAGATAGCGACTACTGTCGTTAATGATCCCTCTGCTAATCGTTTCCCAGGACCTATCCCTAAAAAAATCAATCCTAAGGCTACTCCTAAAGGATAAAGAATCACCCCATAACCATAGAGAAAGGCCTCTTCTGCAGCTCCAAGAAGCACACCGCCCCCAATTTGGGTGGCGATGAAAGTCATCATCAAAGGAAAGATTTTTAAGCTCCTTCCTGCAAGAAAATAGTTCTCGCGATCTTCTACCTTGCTACCGCCACGACGCCCGACATAGAGACACACTCCCTGAATTCCTATCAGGAAAAATAAAAATAATGAAAAATTCATAAAATACAGAACTCCACAACCTAACTAAACAATAAAAAACAATTTCTCTAAGCAAGCTTACTGCTAGGCTTAAAAATATAAATGCTAGGGAAATTAGGAGTGATGATGGAGATAGCGTCCAGAATAACGGAAGCTTAAAGAGAATAAAGATTCAAAAAACAAATCTAATTTTATATATAAGTTGTACATGACATAAAGGCTCTGAGCCTACGCTCTTCACAAATTATAAAAGCTATCAGATAAAAATCTATAACAAAGTTTTCTATCTCCATAAACTTAGAAATAAACAAAAGGATAATAACAATCTGAAGGAAATCAGAAAAACCCTTCTTGAGAAAGAGGAAATCAAATGAAGCTCTTTCTCTTTTGAGTCTTAAATAAATTATATAATTTTATTTGAAAATTGAGAAAAGAGCACCCGCCGCTGCGCTTCGCAACGAAGGAGCCTCATGATGGCAGCAGTCCAGAAGAAATGGTACCGCATCAAGATTCTCGGAAAAAGCGACACACTCTAAAATTGCTAATTTATCTTGCCAACGACTGTGATTGTAGAGTTCGGAGACCTTTTGCAGGGAAGCACAATCTTTTTTTTGACACAGGGCAGCTAAAGCTCCTTCCAGTTTTGCTGCAAAACAGGCATCGGTAACCAAATCTTCAGAAGTTTTCACATCTCCCTCTTCCCAAAACATTCCAGAAAAAAAACTCCATCCCTGAGCTTGCTGTCCCGAAAGGAAAGTTGCTGTTACCGCCTTGGCTTGGCTATAGCGGGCTACCGCTAAAAGGCGAATCAACTTTCTACCAATCTCACGTTTAATCATATCGGAATATAGAGGAAGAGCATCGTCTCGTACATTCCATTGTGCATCCCATAAAAAATGTTCTATAGCCCAACACATTTCAGGATTTGAAAGATAGCAAGCAATAACATCTCCAGCTCTTTCAATATCCTCACGGCTAACAAGAAGCAAAATCGCAAGATTAGCAGCAGCCTTTCGAGAAGAAAGCGTTCCCAAATATTCTCTTGCCAAAGGAACACCGTGTATTCCTAAAGAACAGAGAGCAGCGGAGGCTGCCTCACAAACAAGAGGCAGAGGAGATCGCAGGCCCTCAACCAAAGAGTCGTAACCCAAAGAGTCTCCGTGCAAATGGAGAAGGGCAGCGGCTTGAAAACGTACTTTCGAAAATGGAGAGGATCGCACCACATGGCGCACTTTATCTAAAAAAGCTTCGTGATGTAAAGGGAGTTGACGACTCCAAGCTAGAGCAGAAAGCAAGAAAGACTCTTGAACTTCAGGGTGCTCTATGGATAATAGTTCGGTGAAAATCTCGCTAGTTTCTGGCAGGACACCGTTCCGCAACACTTCACAAGAAAACAACGCTTGATCGATATCATCCTTAGTTAAGTTGGTCTCTAAAAATTGAGAAGAAAATTCTAATGACGCTTTCCATGCCTCTCGACGCTCTACACCGTCTATAAGCTTGTTCTGAGCACGTTCTCTTAAAAATGGCAACAAATGCTCTATCTGCAACAGAGCAATAACCTGATATGCTGTGATTCGAACATGAATAGAGTCGTCATCACGAGCAAGTTCTGCAAGAGCCTTTTTCAAACTCTCAGAGCCATAGTTCACAGCAACCTGAAGAGCCAATGATCGGACAATAGCACTGTCATCATTAAAACTTTGGAGAAGGAGGGGAACCAATCGAAAATCTCTAGCAAGCCCAATAGCAAGGACACTAACAGCACGGACAGTAACAGCAGGATTTTCTATTCCCTGGCGCAGAACTTGAATTGCGAATTCTTCCAAAACATCCCGATCATAAGCTAACTCTGGGTAGGAGAGCTGACACTTTTTAAAACTTATAAACCAATCATCAAAAGAGGAATTTTGAGCCAAAGCCTTTAAAACTAGCTTAGCCTGAACTAAAGAATACTCTTTAGAATCCAAAAGACGTATGCCCTCTTCTGAAGCTTTTGAAAAATCTTGAATCAACAAGTGGCATCGAAGGGACTCCGAGCCTAACAGTGACCCACAAAAACAAAAGAAAATTAGGCTATAGCACCTAAAGGACGCCCACCTAAAAGATGAATATGTAAATGAAATACGGCTTGTCCTCCCTCAGCACCATTGTTGATAACAACTCGGTACCCTTCGGCAATTCCAAATTCTGCAGCAAGCTCTTGTATGATCTTTCCAGCCTCTGCTATTAAAATCATCTCGTCCTCATTGACATCCTGAAATCTCGGTATAGGTTTCTTAGGAATGATAAGAAGATGAACAGGAGCTTGAGGAAAACGATCTTTTATAGCTATGAAATTTTCATTTTCAAAGACCTTTTCACAGTCTATCAATCCGTCAATAATTTGCTTAAATACTGTCATATAATCCCTCGATCTTGTAACGTTAACCGCAAAGCACTTTGACAACTTTCTCTGTTTGTCCATACAGAAAGGAAAAGACCTTTATGACAGAACACAGCTCCAGGAATACCTGAGACCTTAGATAACTCTTTACCTAACAAGCCAGCCCAATCTTCGGGGAAAGGAACCCGGACTTCCATACGGCGATCTAAATTCGGAGGAATGCCTCGTAAAATCCATTGATCACAGGAAGGAAAACAAACAAAAGCTGCAGGGTGCTTTTCTCCCCCCAGAAAAAAGAAATTTTCCTGCCATGCTAAAGGACGATCAAAATATAAGCACATTTCGTCTGTTTCCATTGCTTCTCTCACAATTCCCCTACAGACACGATCATACTGAAACTTCTTCCTTAGCCGACACAAAAAATCAATGGTAAAATGCAAAGCGCAGGAAAAATCTGCATCTGAACAAGTTTCTTCTTCTTCGCGGGGATTATAAATTTTAATAATATCAGAAAAAGAACAAAAACCCTCGCTGGAGAAGAATCTGCCATTATCTTGTTCATCCACACCGTGCACTAGCGTATTGTTGAGGAAATGATATTCCTCAGAATCCATATAACCACGTTCTTTAAGATAATGCAAAATCATACCCGCACTACTCCAAGATCCATTATAAGAAACTTGGTGATGATCAAAACGCTTTTTCTCTATAGAATAGACGCCACCAACATCACAAACATATTCACATTTCGACAACGCCTCAGGATCTCGAGAACGTATAATTTTACCTTCATCTACAAGATCGAAAATAATGAGGAGAGCACACGCTGTGACCTCATCTGCATGGAAAGAACCATCGTGAGTACCAATGCTTCTTGGAATCTGCATACTTACCATCCTCTTTATCCAATCCTCCATTGTATCCAGAGAGAAATAATTCTCAATTGCAAAGACTGTTCTTTACATTTTACTCAATCTCTCCGAGAGAAAATTTCTTCCCTATTTTCTAAGAAACTTTATTAAGAGGGTTGCTTTCCACTAATCAGTTCTGTGTTATGAGCGATCACTCCCCCTACCAAATTGCAGAAAATTATAACAACAAACACAATGAATTCATTATATGAAATTATTCTAGAAACGCTAGTCTTAGAAACACAAGGGTAATCCTTACCATTTTTTCAACTTTCGAACCTTAAAATATGATGAATTATGTATAATTTACTCCATGCTCGCCATGATGCAGTCTCCCCAGATGGACGGCTCACCTCTCCTTTGAAAAACCTCTCGCCCAATGTTTACGAAGGAGAAATCCTAGTCGAAAATATTCCTGCATACTTTCTTGGATTTCATCTACCCCAACACTGCATACAAGTAAATTTAAAAAGTTCCTTGGCTCAACTCGGCGTCGAAGCCGTTTTAAATCATCTAGAACTAAATATATCCCGAAAAGAAGCTCGTCTACATGTCCTCTTCATGAGTCAAGATCCCATAGCGACTGCTATGTTGGAACTCTTAGAACCTGGAAGCTTTGTCTGTAAGCTCTTTGCTGCTGATGATCGCCGACTCGTACGCTCTCCCTGCTATCTCAATAGAATGTTTACACATACAGACCGTACAGGATTTCCACTGCTACGCTTCGGAAAAAAGCTTGAGCACTTCATCACTCTAGAGATCATTAACGATCGGCTTGTAGTTTTCCTTCCTATTCTTCCAGGAACCATCTGTTACGAAGAGACTATTTATGGATTTCTTCCTCTCATCAGCAAATCCCTAACTCGTCCCTATTTAAAAATACGCAAGTTTCTTCCTTTGTATCAAATTGTAAAAGACCAGGAACCTCTCCCAGAAGATCATAGAATTCTTCTCATAAAAACAGAACCTCTGCATATCAGGACAGTCTTTGCAAGAGTAGTTCAGGACTTACTTCCTAAAGGACTTCGCCACACCTCGGCGGATATTCTTGAACCCACAACACAAGAATCTGGGGATATTTATGAATTCTATGGAAGCACTTCAGAACCTGTTGAGAGAATTCCTTTAGAATTTTTTACTCTTGAGCCTTACAAAGAACACTCTTTTTTCTTCTACAGAGACATGCTCCAAGAAACCTTAGAATCTGCTCAAGAAGTCTTTCGTGTTTTTGAATCAGCACCCAAAGGACAAGATAAAGCGGCAATGTTTATATCTAAGGGTAGCGAGCTTCTTGAGCTCTCTCCAGATTCTTGGATCATTAAACCTCTAACTTCGCTACCAGACGAAACGCATCCTAAGGAAATCCAAAACTACATTGAGAATCAACCTTGCTTCCCTTTCTTAAAAGCTATGGAAACGGATTACATCACAAGCCAGGGAGTCTTGTTTTCCCGATACTTCCCTTCAGCTATCCTGAAGGGAATGTTCCTTTCCAACCACTCTCGCTATTATCTTCAACGTATCTACTTCCAGATTCCTTCTCCAACCTCTGGAGATTTTTTTTCTAATCAAGATCGGATATTCCTTCTCGACTTATATTATGCAGGAATTTCTGTATTTTGGGCAGACTTAGAGTCGAAACGACTCTTGGAGTATATCAAACGCAGAGACAAAGATGTCGGCATGTTTGTCCCTAAATACCAAGCAGAGGAGTTTGCTCAAGCTTACTTTGTAGGGATCCACGGCTCTTGCCTCATTGCTGGAGATTATGATGAGCTTCTCCGAGAGCTTTTGCAAGGAATGCGCTCTCTTTCTCAACAGTTCACTATTCCAGGATTCTCTCCTCATACGCCATTGGCGATTCTTACAGGAGGGGGGTCTGGCGCTATGGAGGTTGCCAATCGTGTAGCCACAGAGCTCTCCATACTCTCTTGTGGTAATTTAATTAGCTTAGACACTACCAACCCCTATGTAGAAGCAAAAATGAGCTATGATCTTCCTTCTCTTTTAGAGCGTCAGGCAGACTTCCACGTAGACCTTGCTATATTCGTGATCGGAGGAATGGGAACAGACTTCGAGCTACTTCTGGAACTCATTAGTATCAAAACGGGGAAAAAATCCCTAGTTCCCGTCTTCCTCATCGGACCCGTAGACTATTGGAAATCGAAAATCACAGCTTTGTACAATGCAAATCATGCTGTAGGAACCATTCGGGGTTCTGAGTGGGTACACAACTGCCTATTCTGCCTATCATCAGCAAAAGCAGGCATTGAAGTCTTTCGTAGATATCTCAATAATACACTCCCTATAGGGCCCGAGCATCCTGTCCCCAAGGAGGGCTTTGTTATCGTTTAGAACCCATAGGTAAGACGGAAGCCGTAGTAATTACATGGTTCATGAATAAATTGCCCTTCTTTAGAAAATCCCTGGTGATATTCTAAAACAGCACGAATTTTCCTACCAATCTCCTGAAATTTGGCCCACTCCATGCCTAAAATATAACTTTGATCTAAGCCAAATTTTTGTTCTTCCCAACAACGGAAATGCATAGCAAAAATCGGTTGAGCGTGTAGATTTCCTTCTCTCAAGCCAAAAGGTCTGAGTTCCGCACCCCATTCACAGTAGAACGGCCGTTCAGGAAAGGAAAGATCCCTACTAACAATATAGCCGCAGCCGCCATAAAGGCGAATCTGCGATGTGTAACGCAGCGAAATAAAGAGATCCACTCCCTCATCACTCAAATTAAACCTCGGGAAATTGGGGTGAGTAAGAATAAACTCGTCTCCTAAATGGGAAGAGAGGTGCCACAGGCGGAGTCTAAAACTCCACTTATCTATAGCCCCCGCCCAGAGTCCAGCGACAAAAAAGTCTGAATTAACCATGCATGATTCAGGGTGATCTAAATCAAAAACAGAAAAGACACCTCCCTGAATTCCGAAATCACAATCTACATGAAATCGAGAAATATCAAAAAGACGCAAGAGAACAAAATCTCCTCCAAAGATGGTAGCCCCTACCCGATTCCCCACCACCTTCTCATTAAAACGAATGCCACTACTGTTGGTAACCTGACGAGGATCTGCAATCAGAGGAGAAAACAAAATGGTGTTCTGAGGTAACCATACTCCTTCCTTGCCACAGAAAATCGGCACTCCTAAAGCTTTCTCTTTAGGGAGCAGCGGGCGGTCCGTGGAGGACCTCGCTACACAGTCACGATAAGGTCGTTCGCAAATCTCTACAGAGCATATGAAGGGGAGATCCCTAACAAAATTGGTAATCGCTTCCGATAAACTCGAATCTACAGGCAAAGAGAAAAGATACGCCCTGTTCTTCTCAATAACAACTTGAGTACGGCTATCTAAAAAATGCATATCTAAAAGGGACTGCGCATAACCTGTAAGATAACAGTCGTTTTCATAATACCAGAGATTTTCTGGTAGTTGATCTGAACGTGAAACAGACTTATTTTCGCATTTGCAATCACGACAAGAAGGTTCTTCCTGAGCTATGCCGCCCATAGAGAGCGTCAAGAAGCTAAAGAGTAAGCCAAACCAAGAATACCAAGAGTGAAAAGCTGTTCCCATCGTAAGGACAGTCTATAGAGAAGAAAGTATTTATTTCGCAATACCCTATAGCAATCCTTAAAACCGAGACACCCCGCCCCTCTTTTCCTGGGTAGGAAAAAAGAGAAGGAAAGAAAAATTTGCAAACAGCTTACAAGAATACCCTCGCATCTTCTGAGTCCATTCTTGCTATACTAACTCCTTCCTATCTAATACAGAACTACGATTCACGAAATCCTAAGTAGAGGAACCTCCCGCGCCCTCTTCTTCTGATTGACTCTCTTTCCAGTGGACATGTTTACTCGTTTTTTCTCCCTTAGACTTTTTTAAGATTCCTTTAGGTTGCTCTATAAAAGTTGTTTCCGCCTCTGGCGATACGGTTCTCCCTGCATCTCTACATTTTTGACTTCGTTTATAGGTTCGCAAACGTATGTAAGAGGGGTGCGGTGGGAAAAAAGTTGCGGGGGAGCTCTTTTTCTCTCCTCGCCCTCCAAAAGTTCTAATCCATTGGAAAAATCTTCGAATAATTCCTCCGCCTTTCTTTGAATGGGAACCTGTTTGCTTAGATTGTTCGAAATGTGATTCTGAAACCCCCATCACTTTCTTCTCTAAAGAAGCTCGCCCCTCCTTAGAACCTGGGGATACTCCCAACAAAGAGCCTTTATGCTTTCTACGAATACCACCACGGCGATGCAAGTGAGAGCTCTGTACACCTGGCGTAGAATGTTTCCCATCTTCTGGAGAAGGATTTCTACCCCCATAACCTTCATAAGGATTTACCCTTACCATAATCACCCAAAAAATTTATTCAAAACTTAAGAGTTAATTATAGTGAATAGATTAGAAAAAAGGACTAAAAAACCTTTTAATAAAGAGAATTATAAATATCTTAATAATTATGTGAAACCAGAAAGTATTTCCTTCTTTTATAGAAATCGCTAAAGAAAAATCAGAAAATGGCTATCCAAAAAGCTAGGGCTTTCTTAAGATGTCTTCCAAGCAAATAAAGACCTTACCTGGAGATGACTTATGCGTAGAAATTCCCATTTCCTCCTTCTCAAGCCTCAGTACCTATTTTCTGAAATTAGCCAGAAACTCGCACGGTTTCGCAGGGAAAACCCAGGGATCTCCATTGTAGATCTCTCTATAGGAGATACAACACAACCTCTTAGTCGCCCTATCACTCAGGCAATCAAAGAATTTTGTGCTTCTCAAGAGAAACAAGAGACCTATCGCGGGTATGGTCCAGAAACTGGATTAGAAAAATTACGCACAAAAATTGCCTCTGAAATCTATAGAAATAGGGTTTCACCTGAAGAGATCTTTATTTCAGATGGTGCCAAACCTGATATCTTCCGCCTCTTTTCTCTTTTTGGTTCAGAGAAAACTCTTGGTGTGCAAAATCCTGTCTACCCCGCCTATAGAGACATTGCCCACATTACAGGAATTCGCAACATTGTCTCTCTATCATGCAAAAAAGAAACAGGTTTTATCCCAGAACTTCCAAAAGAAAAATCCATGGATATTCTCTGTCTATGTTATCCCAACAACCCAACAGGAGCGGTAATCACCTCTCAAGAACTACAAGTACTTGTAAACTACGCAAATCATCACGGCATAGTTATTATTTTTGATGCAGCCTACAGTGCCTTTGTCTCAGATCCTAGCCTACCTAAAAGCATCTTTGAAATCCCTGAAGCCAAATATTGTGCCATAGAAGTCAACTCCTTCTCTAAGCCCTTGGGCTTTACAGGCATGCGCCTTGCCTGGAACGTGATCCCTAAAGAACTCACTTACGACAATAACGAACCTATTATCGATGATTGGAAACGACTCTTTACAACCACATTTAACGGAGCTTCTCTCCCCATGCAAGAAGCGGGTTATTGCGGCCTAGATCTATTTCCCACACCTCCAGCAATCTCTTTATATCTAACCAATGCGCAACAACTTAAAAAAAGCTTGGAAACCGCAGGATTCGCAGTTCACGGTGGAGATCATGCCCCCTACCTTTGGGTGGAACTCCCTGAAGGAATCTCCGATGATCAGGCTTTTGATTTCTTCTTACACCAGTATCACATTGGGGTGACTCCGGGCCACGGCTTTGGTACCTGCGGACAAGGATTTGTTCGCCTATCAGCTCTTGCACAACCAGAGAATATTGCTTTGGCCTGTGATCGCCTCCTCGCAATTCCACTACATGAAACCCTGGTTCTTGCATGATCATTCTACGTAAACTATCTCGATATGTATTTTTCTTTTCGCTGCTTTGCTCTTTCATCTATGTGGTGACCTGTGGTTCCCAGGCAGATAGTGTCTCGTTGCCTAAAATCGCCATTTTCTTATCCTTTCCTCACCCCTTATTAGAAGATTGCAGCCAAAGCTGTATAGAAACCTTGAAAGATTTTGAAAACCTTCCTGAAATTGTTATTCTAAATGCCGAAGACAGTGTCGCAAAAGCAAGGAAAATTGCTCGCTCTCTACATACCGACAAAAATGTAGTTGCTATTGTAACCTTAGGAACAATCGCCACGAAGGTCATGAGTCATATTGAAACACAGAAGCCCGTGATCTATGCCGCCGTTCCTGATCGCGAAACCCTAACTCTTCCTAAAAGCAAAACGAATGTCTATGGAGTTAACGATAACTTAGACATTAACCAGTACTGCTTCGCTATACAGGCCGTAGCTACTAATGCCCAATCTATAGTTTATTTAAAACCTTCCGAACCCTTCCCCTCAGACTTACAAAAAGAAATTGTGAAGAAACTCCATGCCTCAGGAATCGAGGTAATTGAAATCCCCATTACAAGCAGTACCTTTAAAACCCAGATACGCCAGGCTATCGATAAGCGCCCTTCTGCCATCTTTATTCCTCTTTCCCCACTCCCACATAAAGAAGGCACTGCGTTCCTTCAGGAGATCCTCAAAGAAAAAATTCCTATTGTTACCGACGACATCTCCTTAATTGCTGATGGAGCTTGTATTGCCTGTAGTGTGGATTACAAAAAATCAGGAAAACAGATTGCACAAATTGTGCACCAACTACTCAACAATCACAATGTGGAAAGCTTACGTAAAATCACCGCTCAACCTTTGTCATCTACAACCACATTTAATGAAGATATCATCAAATACTTAGGAATTAAGCTTCATAAAACAGAACGTAATCGGTTCTTATCTTTCAAAAGTAAAGGATCAGAAAAAACTGAAAAAGGAAAAAACGTAGCCGTGAGTTAAATACGCTTTACGCCGATCTGCAAAGAAAAAACAATCTCTTGAACTTTTTTAGGAAGGAGAAACTTTTTCTCTCGAGAAGTCTCTCCTGAAATTAAAGTTACATCACGCTTCGGGAGGGAGAGAGCTTCTGCTAATAAGGAAATGACAGCGTCATTAGCTTTACCTTTTTCTGGAGGCTCGGTAACACGGACCTTCAAAGCCTTTCCATCAAAACCTACAATTTTATTCTCTCTGGCTTTTGGAGTTACTTTGACCTCTAGGATCCAGGAATCATCCTCCAAAACAACCCTCTGAAATGTTTAGGCAACCGTTCGTTTCCTTTAACCATTCTGCTAAAGTGTGCAGACAAACCCTTGGGGCCCAATGATATTTCAAGACTCCCTGAGCAAATCCAGGCCCAGCAAGATCGTAACTCTCACCTTTGAAAAGCTGCCCCACCCTACAAAAATCCAAACCTATGAAGGGTTGACTACTTACAAATAAAACTCGCTCTGGAAACGCCTCTTGATAAGAACGGAATAAAAGCAAAGTATCCTTACGATTAGCAACCAATCGATCTTCACCTGGCTTTGCTAGAAGGAAGGTCACTCTTACTCCCGAAGCATTATCACGCCACACTCTAGGTACAAGCATTTGCGCCCAAACAAATTTGGCAATTTCTTCTTCAGAAGATGGCGTTACCTGGTTTTCAGATTTCCAGTTCTCTTCCGTGGGGAAGGGATTATAGCGAGAATCAAAGAAATGTTCTTGCTCTTCAATAGACTGGTAGCGTCCTCGCTGACCACATAGGAAAACTATTTTCTTGAAACGTACACCACGGTGCCACTCGCGCACCAAAAAATCTAAGCGCTGACGTAGCGCTGGCAAAGGTCCACCAAAAACTACAGCACAATCATAAGTTGCAGAATACGAAGGAACAGCTTG
Source organism: Candidatus Chlamydia corallus (assembly GCF_002817655.1). Classification (NCBI taxonomy): domain Bacteria; kingdom Pseudomonadati; phylum Chlamydiota; class Chlamydiia; order Chlamydiales; family Chlamydiaceae; genus Chlamydia; species Candidatus Chlamydia corallus. The sequence goes on along the minus strand of NZ_NWQK01000002.1, from coordinate 331,262 downwards.
AGTCATGTGCAACAATGAGAGGTCGTTGTAGAAAGCATGCTCATCTTTGATCTGGCAAACAGAGACTAATTCTCCAGAAAAACGTTCTTCAGGAGTTAGTGTCCAAGCAGAGGTTGATTCTATTAAACCCTCAACACTATCAGCTTCGGGCAAGCCAGAAACTTCTAGTAAACGATTGACTACTGGAATATACTTGTCAATCGAACATCTGGAATTTACTTTTGACCAAGGACAACACCCAACAGAAATGAGCGTCGTCATTGCGAACAAAGCTACTGCCCATCTTGCTTTTTTCCTATTCATAAAGGGCGCCCTCCTTAACCAGCAATATTAGGCGCCACTATATAACAAAAATTCAAAAAAAACAATAAACAAACAACCGCAATCTTAACTACAAAAACAGGACTAGAAAGTAAAATCTATCTATTCTGATTAGGGGTTTTTTCTTCTCAGGAGATCTGGCTTTATTATAAGACTGTCCCTCCTTCACCTTCACTAAGATTGCCCTGCTGCCCCCTATCTGTTGCGCGGGTTTGATTACGGCGATCCCTGTGTAAAGATTCGGGGCTTGAAGAATCCGCATCAGGTCTTAAAATCCCATCTTCTTCAGACACGTCGCTTCGGCGAGATCCGTCTACTTTCTTGGAACTAGAACGATCCGCAGCAGCAGATTGTTGTTCCTGAGAAGCATCGGGATTAAGGGTTGGTGAAGATCTGGATCCAGGCAAAAGACCCAGCCGTCTCGCTATCCACATCAAAACAAAAGTAATATTATCGTAGCAGCTCGAAATAAAACCTACAAAAGTAGCCCAAAGGCGACGCAATTCGTTCAGAAGCCGTTCGCAACAAGACAAGCTACCCTCAGGAGTGCTACTATCCTGAGAACCAGGAACCTCACTTTGCTTCATAGCCTGGAATTCCTCTAGAGTAGGGATCTCCATTTTTTCAACCTTGAGAAGCAAATCTGTAGAAGTCAGCACAATACTTGGAAGCCCTTTTTCAAAATTAAGATTCCAGTGCTCTTCTCTAGCGTTCAGCTCAAGCCCCAAGAATTCTAGCTGGTCAAGAACAACTTTGGAATCTGCAAACAACAGGTTCAGATCTTCGCGACTGGTTCCCTGTAATTTATGATGCAAATCTGTTAACAGACTTAAACTAAGCCTGGAACGCTTCTCAAATGAACGAACATATCTTAGAAGAGTCTCGTAATCCTTACGCAGCGATTCGAGTCTCTCTAAAGATGCACCCTCAGTACTTCGAGGACTCTCTTCTTTACTTCTACTTGCCCCTGCCCTTGAAGGAAAACAGGCACTTAGTTCAGAAGCAACTTCATTGACAAGTCCCTGGACACTATCGAGATCCTGTAAAAGACCCTGGACACGCTCTACAAGTGAGGTAAGTTGTTCAGAAAATATAGTGTTAGAAGAAGTCTCGGCTACGATTTCTCCCATTGTGCTATTCACTACCTCCGCGGATGTAGCCCCAATCCCTTCAGGAACACTAAGTGCAGTGACTATAGGAAGAGCCACAGCAGAAGTGCCTTGACTGTCATCTCCAGGCGAGACACCTGCACTTTTCTCTGTATCCTTAGAACGAGGTAGTTTTTCTGGTGGAGTCGGGGCTCCAGGTGTTTGATTTACTGACGACATAATATTAAAATTAAAAACACGAATAAATATAGACTTAATTATAAATTAATTATTAAATTTTTAAACAAAATAACAATCAAATTTAAATAATCAATAAACCTTATCCCCTCTGTTAAGTTAAGAACTCAACGCAAACCATTGATCTAGAAAAATCCCTGTGTTAAGATGCTTTCTTCATAGCTAAACCAAAGCCACTAGCTCAAAAGACTCTCGATATAAAATCTCAAAAGCCTGTAACCTTTATATATACAGACCCTTGGCGATCAATCATTCTGAAGACAAAAAACTCTGCTCTATGAAAACTTCCCAACTCTTTTATAAGACTTCAAAAAATGCCAATAAAAATGCCGCCGTTCTTTCAAATGAACTGCTAGAAAAGGCAGGATACTTATTTAAAGTAGGTAAAGGAGTCTACGCCTATACACCTCTTCTATGGCGTGTTGTCTCAAAGATGATGAACATTATTAGAGAAGAGCTGAACACTATTGGCGGTCAGGAACTTCTACTCCCCCTTCTCCAAAGCGCGGAACTTTGGCAACATACAGGAAGATGGCAAGCCTTTGCTTCTGAAGGACTTCTCTATACCCTCATAGACCGCGAAGAAAAGCCTCATTGCTTAGCTCCTACCCATGAAGAAGTAATCAGCTCTTTTGTTGCGCAATGGCTTTCCGCAAAAAGGCAATTACCCCTACACCTTTACCAAATTGCTACAAAATTCCGGGATGAGATTCGCCCTCGATTCGGTCTCATTCGCTCGCGAGAACTCCTTATGGAAGACAGTTATACATTCTCAGACTCTCCTCAACAAATGAACGAGCAATATGAAAAACTTCGCTCTGCTTACAGCAAGATTTTTAATCGTCTCGGTCTTGATTATGTCATCGTTCAAGCTGATGGAGGAAAAATAGGTAAAGGAAAGTCGGAGGAATTTCAAGTTCTCTGCTCTCTAGGTGAAGATACTATCTGCGTAAGCGGTTCGTATGGAGCCAATATTGAGGCTGCCGTTTCCATTCCTCCACAGTACGTATATGATCGTGATTTTCTTCCTATTGAAGAGGTTGCCACCCCAGGAATTGCGACAATAGAGTCTCTAGGAAACTTTTTCTCTATCCCCCTACATAAAATTTTAAAAACCCTTATTGTAAAACTCACCTACCCAAACCAAGAAAAATTTATAGCTATTGGAATGAGAGGTGATCGGCAAGTGAACCTAGTTAAAGTAGCTTCTACGCTTAATGCCGATGGTATTGCCCTAGCCTCTGATGAAGAAATCAAGCGCGTTCTAGGTATAGAAAAAGGATTCATTGGTCCTCTAAACTGTCCTTTAGATTTTTTCTCAGATGAAACGACTTCTCCTATGACTAACTTTATTTGTGCAGGCAATATTAAGGATAAACACTATGTAAATGTAAATTGGGATCGCGACCTCCCTCGCCCTCAATATGCTGACTTTCTAATGGCTGAAGAAGGAGATGGTTGTCCAGAAAATCCTGGCACGCCCTACCGCATTTATCAAGGGATCGAAGTTGCTCATATTTTCAACCTTGGCACAAGCTACACTAAAAGTTTTAAGGTTGCCTTCCAAGATGAACATGGGAAAACCCAATTGTGCTGGATGGGGACCTACGGTATCGGGGTCGGCAGAACACTAGCTGCTTGTGTTGAACAGCTTGCTGATGACCGCGGTATTGTTTGGCCAAAAGCCCTAGCTCCCTTCTCTATCACTATTGCTTTTAATGGAGGGGACGGCCCATCCCAAGAGCTTGCCGAAACTCTTTATAATGATCTAAAAGCTCAAGGCTATGAGCCTCTTCTTGATGATCGTGACGAAAGACTCGGATTTAAACTTAAAGACAGTGATCTTATTGGTATTCCCTATAAGCTTATTTTAGGTAAGTCCTACCAATCTTCAGGAATATTCGAAATCGAATCACGATCTGGAAATAAGTATACCGTTTCCCCAGAGACTTTCCTTGCTTGGTGTCAAGATCACCTAGTCTAGGTCTCGATTTGCGATCTTCTGTAAAGAAATTGAATTTAGCATTCATCGCGCTCGAGTGCTAAATTTCCTTGACCTTCTGACCTCCTTTTCCTATAATGCTCTCAGTTATGATTGTTCTCGTAGGACTCGAGATGGCCAGATCCAAAGTCTCAAAGCGCGATTTAAAAATTCTTGATATCCTCTTTGCAACAACAGAGCTGTATTTAAAAACAGGTCAGCCCGTGGGATCTAAAACTTTAAAAGAGAGTTTTTGTTCTGATTTGAGCACAGCAACCATAAGAAATTACTTTGCAGAGCTCGAAACCCAAGGCTTTCTAAAGAAAAATCATACTTCAGGAGGGAGAATCCCCACAGACCTAGGACTACGTCACTACGTAGATCACCAAGAAGAATCCCCCGAGACTGAGATTCCTGCTCCTGTTTTTGATAAGATTAACCAACTGCCTAAGGAAAGCCGCAATATTATCAAGGATCTACAAAAAGCCATCGAACTTCTTGGGGAAACTCTTGACTTACCCTCTTTTTTTTCTTCCCCGCGATTTGAAAACGATGCAGTAACAAATATTCAAATTACCCAGGTGGACAAACAAAGATCGGTAATCATCCTATCTACTGAGTTTGGTCAGATCTTCACGGACACTCTCTGGTTACCTGAAGCTTTCGACACTCTTTCTATTAAACGTATAGAAAAATTCCTACAAAGCTACATCCGAAAACTTCCTTCCAATGAAGAACTTTCAGAAAAAGAAGAACACCTGAGCATGTCTCTCTATAATGAGGTTGTTGTCCGTTACCTCACGCGCTACTGTAACTTTAGTGAAGAAGACCTCTATCAAACAGGGATGTCCAAACTACTGAAATATGAAGCATTCAAGGATCCAGAAATCCTAGCCCTAGGCCTAGCTCTTTTTGAAAACCGCAGACAAATGTGCGAACTTCTAAATATAGGAATGCGTAAAGGAAAGACTACAGCATTTATAGGGAAGGAGCTCTCAGATATCTTAGGAACTTTTAATTCAGGATGTTCTGTAATTACTATCCCTTATTACATGAATCGCTCTCCGTTAGGAGCTTTAGGTGTCTTAGGCCCAATCAATCTTCCTTATAAAGAAGCTATTCCTTTGCTTAAACTATTTGCTAATAAAATAAATGAAACTCTGACACAGAGTTTTTACAAATTTAAACTATCCTTCAGAAGACCTCGCTCCTCTAACTCTAAGCTTTCGAATGAGCCTATTTTAAGGACAGAGTACTCTTCTATAAAACTATTACCCTCTAAGGAGACGTTATGACAGACACCCCACCTGAGAATGAGGTACTAAGCGAAAGTAATGTTCAAAACAAAAATGAAGTTGAACATTTACAACAAGAAATCGTCACCCTAAAAACCGAATTGCAAGAAAAAAATGATAAGTATCTTATGGCCTTAGCAGAATCTGAAAATTCTAGAAAACGCTTACAAAAAGAACGCCAAGAACTGATGCAATATGCTTTAGAAAACACTTTGTTAGACTTCCTAAATCCGATAGAAAGCATGGAGAAAGCCCTCGGATTTGCCACACAAATGTCTGACGATGTGAAAAATTGGGCCCTCGGATTCAACATGATTCTCAACCAATTCAAACAAATCTTCGAGGAAAAAGGTATTATTGAATATTCTTCAATAGGTCAAAGGTTTAACCCCTTCCTACACGAAGCGGTGGAAACAGAAGAGACTTCTGAAGTTCCTGAGGGGACCATTTTAGAAGAGTTTGCAAAGGGATATAAAATAGGAGAACGCCCTATTCGAGTGGCCAAAGTTAAAGTCGCTAAAGCTCCTAATCCCAAAGAAAATAAAGAATAGAATAACCCCTAGACATTAGGTACCAAACATGAGTGAATACAAAAAATCAAGCAAAATTATAGGTATAGACTTAGGCACAACAAACTCCTGCGTATCTGTTATGGAAGGAGGCCAAGCCAAAGTAATTACGTCATCCGAAGGATCAAGAACCACTCCATCAATAGTTGCCTTCAAAGGCAACGAGAAATTGGTGGGAATTCCAGCAAAACGTCAAGCCGTGACAAACCCAGAAAAAACTCTTGGATCTACAAAACGCTTTATTGGTCGTAAGTATTCTGAGGTTGCTTCAGAAATCCAAACCGTTCCTTACAAAGTTGCTTCTGGATCTAAAGGCGATGCCGTTTTCGACATTGATGGCACACAATATACTCCAGAAGAAATTGGCGCACAAATCTTGATGAAAATGAAAGAAACAGCAGAAGCCTATCTAGGAGAAACTGTCACAGAAGCTGTTATTACCGTACCAGCCTACTTCAATGATTCTCAAAGAGCATCCACAAAGGATGCGGGGCACATTGCAGGTCTAGATGTTAAACGTATTATTCCCGAACCTACCGCAGCGGCTCTTGCTTACGGGATTGATAAAGTCGGTGATAAAAAAATTGCCGTCTTTGACCTTGGCGGAGGAACTTTTGATATCTCGATTCTCGAAATCGGTGATGGCGTCTTTGAAGTTCTATCGACAAACGGAGATACTCACCTTGGTGGAGACGACTTTGATGAAGTCATCATCAAATGGATGATCGAAGAATTCAAAAAACAAGAAGGCATTGATCTTAGCAAAGATAATATGGCCTTACAAAGACTTAAAGATGCCGCCGAGAAAGCAAAAATAGAACTTTCTGGAGTCTCTTCGACAGAAATTAACCAGCCGTTCATCACTATGGATGCACAAGGCCCTAAACACCTTGCATTGACACTCACACGTGCGCAATTCGAAAAGCTGGCAGCTTCTCTAATTGAAAGAACAAAATCTCCATGCATCAAAGCACTAAGCGATGCAAAGCTTTCCGCTAAAGATATCGATGACGTTCTTTTGGTCGGCGGTATGTCAAGAATGCCCGCGGTTCAAGAAACTGTAAAAGAACTTTTCAACAAAGAACCCAATAAAGGAGTCAATCCCGATGAAGTTGTTGCTATTGGAGCTGCAATTCAAGGCGGCGTTCTTGGAGGAGAAGTTAAAGATGTTCTTCTTCTAGACGTCATCCCCCTATCTTTGGGCATCGAAACTCTTGGAGGAGTGATGACTCCTCTGGTAGAGAGAAATACCACAATCCCTACGCAGAAAAAACAAATTTTCTCTACCGCTGCCGACAACCAGCCTGCTGTAACCATCGTAGTTCTCCAGGGAGAACGCCCCATGGCTAAGGATAACAAAGAAATCGGAAGATTCGATCTTACTGATATTCCCCCTGCGCCTCGAGGCCATCCCCAGATCGAAGTCTCTTTCGATATCGATGCGAACGGCATCCTCCATGTTTCAGCTAAAGATGTCGCAAGTGGTAAAGAACAAAAAATCCGTATCGAAGCAAGCTCAGGACTTCAAGAAGAGGAAATCCAAAGAATGGTTCGGGATGCAGAAATTAATAAGGAAGAAGACAAGAAACGCCGAGAAGCTTCAGATGCTAAAAATGAAGCTGACAGCATGATCTTCAGAGCCGAAAAAGCTATTAAAGATTACAAGGAACAAATTCCTGAAACTTTAGTTACAGAAATCGAAGAGCGAATCGAAAACGTGCGTACAGCACTCAAAGATGAGGCTCCTATTGAAAAAATTAAAGAGGTTACTGAAGAGCTGAGTAAGCATATGCAAAAAATTGGAGAGTCCATGCAATCGCAGTCTGCCTCAGCAGCAGCTGCATCGGCAGCCAACGCTAAAAGTGGACCTAACATCAATACAGAAGATTTGAAAAAACATAGTTTTAGTACAAAACCTCCTTCAAATAGCGGTTCTTCAGAAGACCACATCGAAGATGCTGACGTAGAAATTGTTGATAACAACGATAAATAACTAAAATTTTCAATCTAAGTTTCTCTACTCCCATCCTCCTGTGAGGATGGGAGACTTCCTTATAAACAAAAAATAGTCGCATTCTATTCAATTATTCGCTGATCAAGGAGTTGCAATAACAGGGCTTCTTTAGTACAATTGGCTTTGAATTTGAGACTGCATCCTTCACAATAACAAAACCCATGTAGAGGGAAAATTTTGTTGAGGCACTCATTTCACGAGTGAAACTACGGGATTTCTCGTTCAATGTCTTAAAATTACAGGCGGAGTCCAATTGTTGAAAAAACCACAAAGAAAACCAGGGAGAAGAACAAACGGTAAGTTCTTGAAAGTTTTCATTCCAGGAACCCTATTTGTTCACGCTAAAAAAGGTTTCGGTTTTGTTTCTCCCGACAACCCCGAAGAATATCCCTTTGACATTTTTGTCCCCGCTCGAGATTTACGAGGAGCTCTGGATGGTGATCACGTCATTGTCTCCATTTTTCCCTATGCAAGAGACGGACAGAAAATCAAAGGCATGATCACCGAAGTGCTCTCAAGAGGGAAAACTACCCTAGTAGGAACGATAACCTCATTAGTCAGCGCCACATCAGCTCTTGCCTATACAAGCATGGCGGGGTCTCAATCGCTAGTTCCTGTAGAACTCCTCCCCGAACAAACGTATAAAATCGGTGATCGCATTCTTCTCAGCACGCCCCCCTGGACAGATAAACCTCAAGAAGGAGCTCCCCCTCCCCTACAAATGCTCGCGTTTATCGGCCATATCACGAATGCTAAAGCAGATTTCTTGGCAATTCAAGCCGAGTATAACCTAGCTGAAGAATTCCCTCCAGAAGTCATCCAAGAAACAAGTCTTTTCTCTCAAAAACATATTACCCAAGCTCTCCACTCACGCAAAGATCTTCGTGATCTCCTTTGTTTCACCATAGACTCCTCAACAGCCAAAGACTTCGATGACGCTATCTCTCTCACCTACGATCATAATAACAATTACATTCTCGGTGTACACATTGCTGATGTCTCCCACTACGTTACACCACACTCTCACTTAGATAAAGAAGCCGCCAAACGCTGCAATTCTACGTATTTCCCTGGGAAAGTCGTTCCCATGTTGCCATCAGCTCTCTCCGATAATCTCTGTAGCTTAAAGCCTAACATAGACAGACTCGCTGTATCTGTATTTATGACTTTTACAAAATCAGGTCATCTCTCAGATTACCAAATCCTCCGTAGTGTCATTCGAAGTAAATATCGTATGACTTATGACGAGGTCGATAACATCCTTGAAAAGAAACAGGCCCATCCCCTTTCAAAAACCCTCTATGAGATGGCGACTTTAAGTAAAAAGTTCTCCGATATCCGTGAAGAGCGTGGCTGCATTCGCTTTGTCCTTCCCTCATTCACTATGTCTCTAGATAATCTTCAAGAACCCGTAGCTCTGATAGAAAATCGCCAGACCTTCTCCCATAAGCTCATTGAAGAATTTATGCTCAAAGCAAATGAAGTGGTCGCCTATCATATCTCCCATCAAGGGGTGCGTCTTCCCTTTCGTAGTCACGAGCCTCCCAACGATGAAAACCTACTTGCCTTCCAAGAACTTGCTAAAAACATGGGATTTGACATCACTTTGACTCCTACACAAGAGCCTGATTATCAATATCTTTTGCAAACAACATCGGCAGGCCATCCCTTAGAACAAGTTTTACATTCGCAGTTTGTCCGAAGTATGAAAACAGCCTCTTACTCTACAGAAAATAAAGGCCACTACGGACTCAAGCTCGACTATTACACCCACTTTACTAGCCCGATACGTAGATACATCGACCTTATTGTTCACAGGCTTCTCTTCAATCCTCTATCTATAGACCAAACGCACCTTGAGCTCATCGTAAGAGCATGCTCTACAAAAGAAAGAGTCTCTGCAAAAGCTGAACATTCTTTTGAAAACCTCAAAAAAACTCGGTTCATAAATAAATTTTTGCAAGAACAACCTAAAACTACATACCATGCTTATATCATCACCGCAAATCACGAAGGACTCTCGTTTGTAGTGACAGAATTCTGCCACGAAGGATTCATTCCAGCAGCAGAACTCCCTAAAGAATACGCCCTACTAAAAAACAACGCTCTTCTGGAGTCGCTGCCAGATAAAATGAAACCTGGAGCTTCCATAAAAGTAACTGTCAATTCGGTGGATCTTCTCACGCAAAAAATTGTTTGGTCTATAGTAACAACCGCAGACGATAGTCCTAAGAAAGTAAAAAAAACATCTTCCAAGAAAAAAGGAACGAAAAAAAGAACTTCTTAACGTGCTGCAGGAAAATTTTTTCATATCCGAGGATGTGATTACACTAGCTCAAAAGCTTTTGGGACATAAACTCATCACAACAATTGATGGTCAGATTCTTTCGGGATACATTATAGAAACCGAAGCTTATCGTGGTCCTGATGACAAAGCCTGCCACGCCTATAACTATAGAAAAACTCACAGAAACGCAGCCATGTACCAGAAAGGAGGCGCTGCCTACATCTATCGCTGCTATGGCATGCATCACTTATTTAATGTGGTCACGGGACCTGAGGAAATTCCCCACGCTGTCCTCATCCGCGCTCTCCTTCCTGATCAAGGCAAAGAGCTTATGATCCAGCGCCGCCAATGGGAAAATAAACCCCAACACCTTCTCACGAATGGACCAGGGAAAGTATGCCAAGCTCTGGGAATCTCTTTGAAAAATAATATGCAACGTCTAAATACCCTAGGCCTGTATATCAGCAAAGAAAAAATCTCTGGAACTCTAACAGCAACTCCTCGAATCGGCATCGATTATGCCGAAGAATATCGCGATGTTCCATGGAGATTCCTCCTATCTCCAGAATATTCGGGATAAAAGTTTTATCTTAAATAATCCTAAGCTCTGTATAGTAAAGAAACAAACGCTCATTTCCTCGCATTCTGTAGGAGAATCATGAAAAAATATTTTATTACAGGACTCATCATTCTCCTTCCTCTAGCAATTACCATTGCTATTGTTACTATGATCATGAACTTTCTTACCCAACCCTTTGTCGGCTTGGCCTCGGAATTCTTTGAAAAATTCAGTTTCTACACTAAACATAGAGCTCTTTTAAAATTCGTCTTGCAAATCATCCTACTCTTTGGCCTCTTCTTCGCCACAGTTCTCTTAGGCTTTCTGACAAGAATTATGATTTTTAAGTCCGTACTTTCTATCTACGACAAAATCTTACACCGCATTCCCATCATCAAGACAGTATATAAGGCCGCTCAGCAAGTCATGACCACCATATTTGGATCCAAATCGGGCTCCTTCAAACAGGTAGTTATGGTTCCTTTCCCAAACGCAAACACTCATTGCATTGGTCTCGTCGCTGGAGACGCACCAACAGTATGCTGCACAGGACAAAAAGAAGATGATCCCCTCGTTACTGTTTTCATCCCAACAACACCCAACCCTACTTCAGGGTTTCTTACCCTCTTTAGAAGATCTGAAATCGTATTCCTAGATATGAAAATCGAAGATGCTTTCAAATATATCATCTCCTGTGGCGTACTCTCAACTCCTATGGCGTGCCCCTCTTCTCCCCTCCCCGATGGGCTACACGAAGATCAAGGCACCTAAAACACGTCATCTTCTTGAAAAAAAACTCTTCTTTTACTATTCTTTTTCTTATAAAGTACTCCGTATCCTCAATTTCCGTTGTCTGGAGAAATTAAAAAATTCAATATCGAGTTATTTATGACACGAATGAGTAAACAAGCTCGGCGCAGGGCAAAAAGTCCTAAAAAACGCAAACCTAAGTATGCCATTGTGCATCCAGCGCCAGCTCCAAGAATTGCATATAAAATGCATGCCAATGCGTTGAGCAGTGATAGTGTTTTTATCCCAAAAATAGGTTAATTTCTAGAGTAGAATTATGTCTCGACATCGTAGTTATGGTAAATCTGTGAAAGGGGTTACCAAAAGAAATGTTCTAAAACGTTTTGAGCGAGTAGAAGTCTTGCGTAAGTTGGGCCGTTGGAACGATAGCACAGCAAAAAAAGTCACAGGTTTACCTAAGACCCCCATTTTAAAATAAGTTTGTTGTTCTCTGTGTAGGAATTTCAATCGTTTGATGCAGGACAAAATCAAAGTACATGTTTCCAACGAGCAAACAGGTATATCTATTAATTTGGTTTCCGTAGAGAAACTGGTTCTTACGCTCTTAAGCCACTTGCAAGTAGTAACAAATGAAATATTTGTCTACTTTCTAGAAGATAAAGCTCTTGCAAAACTTCATGATGAGGTATTTGGAGATCCTTATTTAACAGATACGATCACTCTACCTATCGATGCTGTAGGATCTGCAGCCTATCCCCATGTTTTAGGAGAAGCGTTCATCAACCCACAGGCAGCTCTTAGATTTTTAGAGAATACGTTGCCAACACATGAAGAAATCTACGAGGAAATTTCTAGATACCTCATCCATTCTATTCTCCATATGCTCGGATATAATGACAGTACATCAGAGGAAAAGAGAAAAATGAGAGTTAAAGAAAATCAAATCCTGTGTATGTTAAGAAAAAAACATGCTTTGCTAACAGCTTAACATGCTCTACATTCTTTTAGCCATATTCTGTCTTCTCCTTTTCCTAGCTTTCGGGCTGACTCAACAGTCTTGTCACGGATCCTCAAAATTTCTAAAAACCTTAAACCAACGTTTCTTCAAAGAGAAGGGGGAATACCCCTCATTCCCCAGCGCTCCCACAATTCTTGCCACTCTTCTCTGCATCTTCTATGGAGCTCTCGGCACTAAAATCTACACCATACTCCCATCAAAAACTCCCTATAAAGACATCGTATTTTGGCCCCTATACTCTCTAAGCGCCCCTATAGCCTATGGGTTCCTACCTGCATGGCTATCTATAAAAATTCCTAAAGAAAGTACAGCGCACCTACGCTTTGTGGCTTCGGTATTGCAACTCTGCCTCTTTCCCTTGCAGCTCCTGTTTTACAGACGCAATCCCCATCAACAAGTACGATCTTCAATATCATTTCAAAGTCAGCTCTCTGAAACCCTTTCTGCTTTTGATAACCTCATTGTCCGTGAAGTCATGATCCCAAAAGTAGATATTTTCGCACTTCCTGAAGAAACTACACTACAAGAAGCTCTTCTACTGGTGAGCGAAGAGGGCTATAGTCGCGTTCCTGTTTATAAAAAAAACTTAGACAACATCACAGGAGTCCTTCTTGTTAAAGATCTGTTGTTACTCTACACAACCAGTCATGATCTCAGCCAACCGATATCCTCAGTAGCAAAACCCCCATTCTATGCCCCAGAAATTAAAAAAGCCGCCTCTCTTCTCCAAGAATTCCGACAAAAACATCGCCATCTCGCCATCATAGTCAATGAATACGGCTTCACAGAAGGCATTGCTACCATGGAAGATATTATCGAAGAAATTATAGGAGAAATTGCAGATGAACATGACGCACAAGAAGATACTCCTTATAAAAAAATCGGAAGCTCCTGGATCGTAGATGGAAGAATGAACATCTCCGATGCCGAAGAATACTTCAATTTGAAAATAGATCACGAAAATAGCTACGATACACTAGGAGGACACGTCTTCCATAAAGTGGGCGCTGTTCCCCAAAAAGGGATGCGGATCCATCACGAAAATTTCGATATAGAAATTATCACCTGCACAGAACGCAATATCGGAAAATTGAAAATCACGCCAAGAAAACGTAAACTCAATATCTCCTAAGAACCTGAAAAACTGTAGGACTTTTTTCTTTGCGCTTCACTATGCCTTTCTCTTGTCGATTTCCCACGCTCCCCCTAACCTCAAACGAAGTTCTAAAATACAATGAATAAAAATCTCTTTGCAAAAAAGCTAAAGATTTATCAGAGTGAGGACTTAAGCCCCCCGTAGAGTTAGAGGAGAACTATCTAGATGAGTGATATCCAAAAAGAAGAACATGGCTCGACAACAGTCTTTCATCTCCAAGGAAAACTTGATGGAATTTCCTCTCCAAAAGTACAGGAAAATATTTCCCAATCTCTAGCAGCAGGATCCAAAAATATCATTCTAGACTGCGCTCATCTAGACTATATGTCCAGTGCAGGTATCCGAGTCTTACTGCAAAGCTACCATCAAGTAGGACAACACTCTGGAAAAATTGTCTTAACTAAGGTTCCAAAAACCATAGAACAAATCCTCTATGTCACGGGATTTCTTTCTTACTTTAAAATATTCAATACCGTGGATGAGGCTATACAAACACTAAACAAAGACGGGGATTGAGAAAAACCTCACTATTAGTATATGATGAGGCTTTTACGTCATAAAGTCCCCCTCTTACTATGCGACGATCTGTTTGTTACGTTACTCCTTCCATAGCTCGAGCAGGGCAAATTTCTACCTGGAAATTTCTTTACTCTCTCGCTACACCATTACCAGCTGGAACCAAATGCAAATTTGACTTAGCAGGAAGTGGAAAGCCGACAGATTGGGAAGCCCCATCTACGGATCTCTCTCAAACTAGAAATGTAATCTATGCAGAAATGCCCGAAGGCGAAATTATCGAAGCAACTGCCATTCCTGTAAAATATAACCCCGTTCCACAGTTCGAGTTTACCCTCCCCTATGAACTTCAAGTAGGAGAAACCCTTACTATTGTTCTGGGAGCTTCTCCGAACAATTCTCAAGTCGATGATGCTGGGAACGGAGCCCAGCTTTTCGCACAACGTCGCAAACCATTTTACCTTTACGTTGATCCTACAGGCCAAGGAAACTATGATGAACCCGATGTCTTCTCTATGGATATCAGGGGAAACGTGTTGAAAAAAATAGAGATCTTTACCTCTTCCTATGTCGTTAAAAATAAACGCTTTGACATCACAGTAAGATTCGAAGACGAATTTGGTAACCTAACAAACTTTTCTCCTGAAGAGACCCGAATCGAACTTTCCTATGAACACCTTAGGGAAAATTTAAATTGGCAACTCTTCATTCCAGAAACAGGATTTGTTATTCTTCCTAATCTTTACTTCAATGAACCTGGGATTTACCGTATACAACTGAAAAATCTCTCTACCCAAGAAATCTTCGTCTCTGCACCCATCAAATGTTTCGCAGACTCTGCTCCTAATCTTATGTGGGGACTCCTTCATGGAGAATCCGAACGCGTAGACTCGGAAGAAAATATTGAAACATGTATGCGTTATTTCCGTGATGATCGCGCTCTAAATTTTTACGCTTCTTCATCATTCGAAAATCAAGAAAATCTAACTCCAGATATTTGGAAACTTATCAATCAAACTGTCTCTGACTTTAATGAAGAAGATCGCTTCATTACCCTATCTGGATTCCAATATAGCGGAGAACCTCATGTTGAGGGAGAGCGTCAAATCCTTCATACAAAGGAAACAAAGTCCCACTCTAAACACAAAGAATACAAACACATTCCCTTAGCCAAGCTCTATAAAAGCACTGTCAACCACGATATAATTTCTGTCCCTATGTTCACAGCTTCTAAAGAACATGGTTTTGATTTTGAGAATTTCTACCCCGAATTTGAAAGAGTCGTAGAGATTTATAATGCCTGGGGATCTTCAGAAACCACAGCAGCCTTAAACAATCCTTTCCCGATCCAAGGTAAAGATACTGAAGATCCTCGAGGCACGGTAATCGAAGGATTAAAGAAGAACCTCCGCTTTGGCTTTGTTGCTGGAGGTCTCGATGATCGAGGAACTTATAAAGACTACTTTGATTCACCACAAGTACAATATCCACCAGGGTTGACTGCAATCATTTGCAATAAATATAATCGAGAGTCTCTTGTCGAAGCTTTATTCGCACGTCACTGCTATGCCACAACAGGACCAAGGATAATCTTGAGCTTTAACATCACCTCAGCTCCTATGGGCTCCGAACTCTCCACAGGCTCTAAACCTGGACTCAATGTCAATCGTCATATCTCTGGCCATGTAGCAGGCACAGCCCTACTCAAGACTGTCGAAATCATCCGTAACGGCGAAGTTCTCCATACCTTTTTTCCCGATAGTAATAACCTTGATTATGAATACGATGATATGGTACCGCTAGATTCAGTAACCCTCAAGGATCCTAACGGCAAAGCACCCTTTGTATTCTATTATCTCAGAGTTACTCAGGTAAACAACGCTATGGCTTGGAGTTCCCCAATCTGGGTAGATTTAAATTAAGAACGCGTCCTAGCAAGGATTTCTTATGATGACCCTCTTTCTTATTGTCTGCTGTGCAACAGTATTGCTGGGAGTCGGTATGGGGATTCTATTTTTAGGCTCACATTTGCTTGGCAGACCTCTATCTAAAGGATGCCAGAAGCCAGACTGTTGCCAAAAAAAAGCATGCGACAAAACAGAACATTGTGGTACAAAGTCTAGAGAAAATAGTACACCCGAGGATTCATCACATGACGATGTACCTCCCACAATGCCCTAAAACTTCTCCCGTATACCCTATAATGGAGAAGCTGGCTTGTCAAGAGCGCTTAAATGGCGAAGAGGCCCTACAACTCTTGCTCCTCGATAACAAAGAAGATCAGCAAGCACTTTGGGATTTTGCACACCACGTTTGTAAACAACGGGTGGGTACTACTGTATATTACTCTTCAACCTTATATCTCTATCCTACCAATTTCTGTGACTTCAGCTGCAAATTTTGTTCCTTCTATGCAAAACCTGGAGACCCTAAGGGATGGTTCCATTCTCCAGATGATCTTCTAAAGCAAATCCAAAATACAAAAACTCCCATTACAGAAGTACACATCGTTGGAGGATGTTATCCCTCCTGCAATCTTCAATACTATGTTGAGCTATTTACTAAAATTAAGGAGCAGGACCCTCGGATCCATATCAAAGCTCTCACTGCAATTGAGTATGCCTACCTCTCCGATCTTCATAACATCTCTGTTAAGGATGTTCTTGCAACATTAAAAACTGCTGGTCTTGATTCGATACCTGGAGGAGGAGCCGAAATCCTCGTCGACAAAATACGTGATTTCTTAGCTCCCAAACGACTCTCTTCCTCGAGCTTTCTGAAGATCCATAAGACCGCTCATCAACTGGGAATCCATAGCAACATCACTATGCTCTGCTACCACAGAGAAGCCCCAGAAGACCTGGTTACCCACATGATAAAAGTGCGTGACTTACAAGACGAAACTCAAAGTTTTAAAAACTTCGTAATCCTAAAATTTGCCCAAGAAAATAATGTCTTGGGAAAAAGATTAAAAAAATTGGGATGTCGTCATGCGATTCCTTTAAAATCTTTAATGGCAGTAGCTCGATTATTCTTAGACAATTTCGCTAATATGAAAGCCTTGTGGAATTACTTAGGTGTAGATGCAGCTCTCGACCTCCTTTCCTGCGGTGCGAATGACCTTTCTTCAACACATTTAGGAGAAAAAGTCTTTCAGATAGCCTCGTCTAAAGAACCTGTAAAAATGGACATCGAAGGAATGGCTGCTCTCATCAAGCAACAAGGGAAAACGCCATGCCTGACCAACTCGAGCCACGTATAAGCTTAGGCTGCGTAAATTATATCAATTCTTTTCCATTTTCTCTTGAACTTATAAAAAGAGACGATCTTGACTGTTTCCTTGCACCTCCTGCAGACCTTCTTAACTTTCTAATCGAAGGGAAACTCGATGTTGCTTTGACTTCATCACTAGGAACAATCTCTCATAAGTTAAGTTATATTCGAGGGTTTGGAATTGCGGCACACCAACGTATCCTCAGTGTAAACCTCTACGCAGCTCCCACCTTCTTTACCTCACCGCAACCTCGAATTGCTGCAACTTTAGAAAGTCGCTCTTCTATAGGACTCTTTAAAATTCTCTGTCGACATCTCTGGCACGTTCCAACTCCTCATATTCTAAGATTTACAACTACAGAAGTTCTCACGCAAACTCCTGCAAATTACGACGGTCTTCTCCTCATTGGAGATGCAGCTCTAAAACATCCCGAAATTCCTGGATTTACAACTCATGATCTTGCCTCAGGATGGTACGATCTTACAAAACTACCTTTTGTATTTGCTCTTCTCCTTCACAGAACTTCTTGGGAAGAAAATCCCCTACCTAACCTTGCCCTAGAAGAAGCTCTCGAGCACTTCGAATCCTCACCCGAAAATGTCCTCCAAAAAGCGCATAAACATACAGGCCTTAACCCGTCTCTTCTTGAAGAATACTACACCCTCTGTCATTACCGTCTAGGAGAAGAACACTATGAAAGCCTAGAACAATTCCGAGAATATTATGGAACGCTTTACCAACAAGTCTGACTGTAGAAAAATCTTTGATTCCATAGCTGGTAAATATGATCTCATCAATACAATACTTTCTTTAGGAATGCACCATTTGTGGAATCGCTCTTTGATTCGGATTCTGGGATCGGAACACTCCCTTCTAGACCTCTGCGCAGGAACAGGAAAAGTCGCTAAGCACTATATTGCCACCCACCCTAAAGCATCGGTAACACTCATAGACTTTTCCTTAGCAATGCTCCATATTGCCAAAAAATACCTCCCGAAATGCTCCTGCTCTTTTATTCATGGCGATATTGCCGAACTACCTTTGGAAAATAATTCGTACCCCCTAGCCGCGATGGCCTATGGTCTCAGAAACCTCTCTGATCCGCATAAAGCCCTAAAAGAAATCTCCCGGGTCCTCATGCCTTCTGGAAGGCTGGGTATTCTAGAACTCACCCTTCCCACAAAAACACACCCAGCCTATATTGCCCATAAGCTCTATTTGCGTGCTATGGTTCCCTGGATTGGGAAATCTTTTTCTAAAGATCCCCACGCCTATACATACCTCAGCAAAAGCATACAGCAGCTTCCTCAAGATCAGGATCTCGAAAACCTATTTTTTAAATCAGGATTTTATATCGGGAAAAAGAAAAAACTATTCTTAGGAGCAGCTACTATCTGGTTGTTAGAAAAACAATAACAAACACGTTGTATCCCCTATTTTCACCTGTCTCAGCAAGAGATATGTCTTTGTTTTAGTTAAATGAAAATGATTAATAATCAGAAACAATTATTAATATCTTACCAAGACAATAAGGCAGTAATTAAGGAAATAAGTTAATTATAATAAGATTGCGTAGAGAAACAATACGCGCATTCTTCTAAAAATAAAGTCCTAACGAAAGTAGAAAGTGTCATGACGTTTTTTTGCGTCCCCGCTTATTACCCTTTGTCTTAGTGACCACTTCATCCTCTTCATCTTCACCAAAAAAATCTCCAGTAGAGAGAGAATCGTAACCAAGCTTAGCTGAAAGCTCTTTAAGAGAAGCAAACCTTTCAGAAAGATTCGTAAGATTTAGTTGGTCCTCAACACGCGTTGAACCACGCAAATTAGCAAGAAATTCTTCTTCGGTATCAAACTTTTCTGAAAAGGTAATCGAAGAAGGAGAGGTAATTTCAGGTAAAAAAAGAAAACGACGAGCGACCTGAGGAACTTTTGTATAGATATCACTCGAAATTGTTGTTTCTGTTTCTACTTTAGCAGATTGTTTCGGAGGACGGCCGCGTTTTGGACGAGGATTTAATGCTTCATTAGAATAGTAAATTTTAGCTTTGTTCGATAACAACTGGCGGGCCTGTGCAATTTCTTTCCCCACCTTTGCATCAAACAAATGTATTTTCAAATGTTCTAAAACATTCTTCGTGAAATCCAGATCTTCCTCAAAAACAAAATGGAACTTATTATTGCGAAGCCATTCTATAATTCGAATTCGAGAACGCTCCACATAAAATTGTTGCCACTTCTCTAGTTCTGCCTCGTGATCATAGATAAACTCTAAAAACTGCTCGCGGGCATTCTTAGATTGCAAAATTTCAAGAAATTTCTCTTTTGTATCGATATCATAAATCTTTTCATTGATAAACGTTTCCATGATCTTTTTTACTTCATAGAACGTTAACTTTGGGATCAAACAATATCGCTCAGCATTTTCTTCCAATTCTTCGTAAATTTTATTTAGATCCTCTTGGTCTTTATCTAAATCTATATAGAGAATAAAACCTTCAACACGATCTAAATAAAAGTCTCTCTCATCGTCAGACTTAGAAAATGCATCCATAAGACGAAGGATTCTTAGAAGAAGAGGATTTTGTGGTACAGGATACGTCATCATAAACTACAATTATAGAAAAATCCTAGTTAGAGGGCAAGATCTATCCCTAAACAGGATTTTAAAAGCTTTGCGTGATAAAATCAAAAATCTAATCTAGCTGTAAATCTCTAGTTACAGGGCCTTCAAGATAGATGCGTCCTCCATTTGCACTAACAGTCATAGGCTCTCCACCCCAAGTGTTAATTCGGATAGACTCCGTCCAACCATAATAGTTCCAAGCAACAAGAGCAGAAGCTACAACCCCTGTTCCACAAGCGGCAGTTTCCCCCTCTACTCCACGTTCATAAGTACGCACACGCAACTGGCAGTCTCCCAGCAACTGAACAAAGTCTACATTTGCTCCTGCAGGAGCAAATACCTCATGATTGCGAAGGAAAGGACCCAGGATAGAAAGATCTAAAGTAGAAAGTTCGGGAAGAAATACAACTGCATGAGGGACTCCAGTATGGATAAAAAATACCTTCTCAGGAAGAGGATCAGGACGCGATTCTAATGGATGAACAGAGAACTGCCAATCTGGCATAGTCATATCCACAAGCACACGATCCCAAGAATAGAAACGTCCTGAATATATGCCACTATCCGTAGATACGGATATGTCTGATTTTCCCATCTGATTAGCTAAGTGGGCAATAACACAACGCAAGCCATTTCCGCACATCATAGGACGCGATCCGTCGGAATTAAAAATAATGAGTTGAGCGTCAGCATAAGAAGAGGGCTTTAAACATAAAAAACCATCAACCTGCGCCTCTTTGCAAAGCAAACAGACCTCTTCAACTTCAGGAAGTGTTTCACCAAGAAGGAAACGATTTCCTGCTCCAGAATATATAAAATAGTTAGAGATCGTTAAAGGAGAATAGAATGCCATCTAATAAACCAAAATCCTTAGCTTCGTTGGCTGTCATCCACATATCTCTATCGATAGCCTTTTCTATGATATCTCGAGATTGATTGGTAGCCTCTACATAGACATCTATAATGCGAGCTTTTGTTTTTAAAATTTCTCTGGCATGGATATCCAGATCTGTTGCCTGTCCTGTAATCGGCCCGCCTATTGAAGGTTGGTGAATCATAATCCTAGAATGAGGAGTTGCAAACCTCCGTCCAGGAGCTGCACATAAACTCAACACCGAACCCATAGAAGCTGCCAATCCCGTAACCACGGTAGTGACTGGTGATGTTAGCATTTTAATTTGATCCCAAACAGCAAAACCTGCATCCACAGATCCGCCAGGACTATTGATCACAAAAACTATGGGTTTTCCAGGATCTTTTAATTCCAAATACCAGAGCTTTTTAATTGCATCCGAAGCACTTTTTTCTGTTACAGGCTCTGAAAAAAATACCCTGCGCGCTTCCAACAGCTCCTTTTCTATAATGTCACGTAATTTATGAACTTCCCCATCTGCCATAAAATAATTTCTCTCCTAACTAAACCAAAGCTTCCAAATCAATTTCAGGGTAGAGCGGGAAACGCACCAACAAGTTGCGAACACGGTCTCTAGCTTCCTGTGCTATGGCTTCAGGAAGTTCGCCCCTATTTTTATTAGAATTCCCTTCAACATGGCGACTTAAATGAATATTTCGCAATACTTTCACAATAATATCTGCAACTTCTTTCATTTCATCGATACCCATACCCAAAGTCGTTAATGCAGGCGTTCCTAAACGTATACCCGAAGTGTCCCACTTGCCAATAGCATCTGAGGGTAACGAGTTCCGATTCACTGCAATTCCTACCGAACTCAATATATCTTCAGCGATTCTTCCAGAGATGCCCAAAGAACTTAAGTCAATCACCATCATGTGATTGTCTGTTCCTCCTGTCAAAAGACGTAGTCCGTGACTTAAAAATCTCTCTGCCAACTGACGAGCATTACTTACAACCCGATGAGCGTATTTCTTGAAGTCTACAGAGAGAGCTTCCTTTAGTGCGACCGTCTTAGCAGCAATTACGTGAGGCAGCGGACCTCCCATCATCAAAGGACACGCCTTATTGAGGGTACTTTCATACTCCTGAGTTGCTAAAACTAATCCCCCGCGAGGTCCTCTTAAAGTCTTATGCGTTGTCGTCGTTACTATGTCCGCATAAGGAATAGGATTTTCTTCATCGATAAAGACTCCTCCAGCAACTAGGCCTGCAAAATGCGCCATATCCACCCAGAGCACAGCCCCACAATCTTCTGCAATCTGTTTTAAAGTTGCGAAGTTTAATCTTCGAGAATACGAAGAATATCCTGCTATCAGGACGGTAGGCATATACTTCTTAGCTAAACGAGAAATCTCTGCATAATCAAAAGACTCCGTATCTGGATTGACATCATAAGGGAAGCAACGCATTAGCTTAGACATCACATTTAAACGCACGTTGCCATGAGTCAAATGGCCTCCAGAATTTAATGAAGGTCCTAAGCAAACACAAGAAGACATTTCAGCCTTAAGTAGGGTGTACTCTTCTTCCGTTAACTCATTCACAGTTTTATAACCCAACTTCTTCACAGCTGGGCTTTGAACTTTGTGGGTTAGGATTGCCATAACAGCAAGTAAATTAGCATCAGCACCAGAATGAGGCTGAACAAAAGCACAACCTGAAGCAAAAAGTTCTTTAGCGGTCTCGACGCATTCCCACTCAATAGCATCTACATTCTCACAACAGGAATAGAAACGCTTAAAGGGGCTTCCTTCACAATATTTATCTGTGAGTAAGTTTCCCATAGCTAGTTGTACTGAAAGTGAAGAGTAGTTCTCGGAAGCAATCATTTTTAAATGGGAACGCTGACTCTTCAACTCATCAATGATTCTCTCCCCAACCGAAGGAAAGGCATTTAGAAGATGGTCAAGAGCCGCTAAATATGCTGTCGAAGCCAAACTTTGTCCTTTTTTCCCCGAAGCATTTTCTAAAAACTTATGCAACAACGAAACCACCGCCACCACCTTTGTAAATATTTCTATTGCGAATTTCTTAAATTTCTCAAAAATTTTTAGTAAGAACTTCTATAGACGAAGCCTGAATAGAAAGAACCTCTAAGTCCAGAAAAAACCAGCCTAGCTTTCAAAATGAAAAATGTCAATCAACGCATTCTAGAGAAGAACTAAGGAAAGAAAGAAAAATCGTTTTCAATATATTATTTTGAAGGTACAAAAACTTAAACCACTTTCTTTTTACCCTAAAACACCCATGACTCTCTACTTAGGATTTAATCAAAAAACAGCTCATAAATACCAAGCGCATCACCTTCCTATTCTTAATCTCTTCCCTTATGCAAAAAACACACCACAAAATAAGCATGCTGTTCGGTTTCTTCCAGAAGCAACCCATGTGATTCTCACTAGCCCTTCATCCACGGGTTTATTTCTTTCCAGAATGGCTCGCCTTGCTTCTAAGTACACCTTAAAAACAAAGACGTATCTCTGTCTAGGAGAGGCTACAAAGAAAAGACTTCTTTCCTTCCTTCCACAAGCTAAGTATACAGTAGCTACTCAGGAAATTGCTGAGGGTCTTTTTCCGCTGCTACAAGCACTGCCTTCCACTGCTCGTATCCTCTATCCTCACTCCTTCCTAGCAAGACGAGTCATCAAAGAGTTTCTTTACAATCGATTTACTTTTTTTTCTTACCCCCACTACACAGTAAAACCTCGAAAACTTAAAAAAGCTCTTCTCTCTCGATATAAAAAAATTATCTTTACAAGCCCCTCAACTGTAAGAGCTTTTGCTAAAATCTTCCCACGATTTCCTGAAAAAATCTACTGGTGTCAGGGATCCGTGACTTTTCAGGAGTTTCAAAAGTTCGCCTCTCCGACGAAAGCTTTTCTATTAGAGACAATACAGGGATCCCAGTGACAAAAAAGTCGATTTTATTTAAACTATTTCATTCTCCATAAAAGATTGAATTCTTATAGTTTATGGCTACTCCAGTTACCCATAGCCCTGGTGCAACGACACCCTCTTTATTTCCCCCAGGAACCCCGTCTCGCTATAATCTCAAACTTACAGTTCTCTCCGTAGTCGGAATTGTACTAAGTTGGCTCGCTCTGATTGGAACAACTGTGGCTATTGGGCTATGTGTCCATCCTCTAGGGTCCCTTATCTTGCTAGCAGCAATTCCTCTATACTTTATATCTCACTGTATTTTCTCTCACTACGCACGTAATATCTTCATAGCTCTACACGTTGTCCCTGATCGCGCCATGTTACAGCAGACTGGCTCTCTAATTCCCGATTTGTCCTACGATTAAAGAAAAAATTTGTTAAAATTATAGAAAATCTTTTTAAAAAAAAATCTTATGTCTGGACCATCACCCACAGAGAAACCTCAAATTTCTGTAACATCCTATGTGCCTCAGGATAAAGAAATTGTACCTAAAAAACAGTTTACTGCGGCAAAAATTTCCACTCTTGTCTTCCTAACCTCTTTAGCTTTAGGATCCCTAGTAGCTGGAATCGCTCTAACTGTAGTTTTAGGGAACCCAGTATTTTTGGCTCTCCTAATTACAACGGTTCTCTTCTCAGTCGTGACCCTCTTAGTCTACCACCAAATGACCTCGAAAGTCTCCCCAGATTGGCGCAAATCCCTGCAGCAATATTTCCAAAATCTAGGGAAAGAATGGCAAGAAAAAACCGTAGACTGTTATTCAAAAGACATGCAATTTTACTACAATCGATTGAATCCTAAATTCAAGCTAGGCATTCAAACAGATTCCGCACAAGCATTCCAACCAACTTTCTTAGCTGTGGGCCTAGGGTGATCGGAAAAGGTCTATCTACAGGCATTATCTTTAACCCAGTAGGCGCAACCTTTCAAATCGATAACACTGCCCAAAACCTTTCTACTATCATCTACTCGACTCTAAAAGATAAAAGCATTTGGGAGAAATGCAAACAGCGAGACGGAGATTCTACAAAAGGAGAGGACCCCTTCTCCCCTACAGAGGTAAGAATTACAACACTTCCAGAAGGAGCCCTAGATCAAACTTTCAATCCGAATCTAAGCACTAAAGAGAAAAAAAATATTCTTCCTACCTTCTTAGGTCATGTACGCGGTCCTACATCTCATGAGTTCCCAAATAAAGAAAACCAGCAAGAATACTATCGCACAGCCCTACTCGCGTACGAGAACTGTCTTAAAATAGCGATAGAAAATCAGGCAGCAATCGTTGCCCTTCCTCTCTTTACCTCGGTATATGAAGTTTCTCCAGAAGAGATTCTTCCTGAAAAAGAAACTCTATATAGTTGGGACAACGAAATGAATGCGTTCTGCAAACGCGCCCTATTGGATGCTGTTCAAAATATGGCCCTACGCTATCCTCAAAAATCTCTACTTGTTTTACTTCAAGATCCTTTTAATGCTATAGAATCACAAAATCGTTCTGCGGAATAATCAACAAAATTTCGACACAAATCCTTTGTAAATTTTAACTAAAAGCTTTCACAATATCCGAAAGTATAGTTTTATTTTTTTAACTAAAGCTATTAAATGGCTTTGCAGGTGTTTTTGCAGGAATAGTTTCCGAATAAAAATTATAAGAATCACTAGATTTTAGTTCTAAGAGAGTGGTATTGTGTGCCTTCTCAAATTTATAAGAATTTTCCTTTAAAAAAAAACGTTCTTTACTTCTTGCTTAAAAAGAGGTAAACTAGCTTTTTCTTCACATGTATCGCATTCCTAAACTCCAGTGATTTTTGGCTTTCATTTAGGAAACTTAAGTAAGGAATAATTTTCATGCATGACGTACTTCTAAGCATTTTGGCCATCCAAGAGCTTGATATTAAAATGATTCGCCTTATGCGCGTAAAGAAAGAACACCAAAAAGAACTGGCTAAAGTCCAATCTTTAAAGAGTGATATTCGTAGAAAAGTTCAGGAAAAAGAACTCGAAATGGAGAATTTGAAAAATCAAATTCGAGATGGAGAGAATCGTGTTCAAGAAATTTCTGAACAAATCAACAAATTAGAAAATCAACAAGCCGCCGTAAAAAAGATGGATGAGTTTAATGCTCTTACCCAAGAAATGACTACGGCAAACAAAGAGCGTCGATCTTTAGAGCACCAGCTTAGCGATCTTATGGATAAACAAGCTGGAGGAGAAGACCTGATTATTTCTTTAAAAGAAAGCTTAGCTTCTACAGAAAATAGTAGTAGTGTCATCGAAAAAGAAATTTTTGAAAGTATCAAGAAAATTAATGAAGAAGGCAAAGCTCTGCTTGAACAACGGACATCATTAAAGCAAGCAACGAATCCCGAACTACTGAGCATCTACGAACGTCTATTAAATAATAAAAAAGATCGGGTTGTTGTCCCTATTGAAAATCGTGTTTGCAGTGGTTGTCATATTGTTTTAACTCCCCAACACGAAAATCTTGTAAGAAAGAAAGACCGTTTAATTTTCTGTGAACATTGCTCACGAATTCTCTACTGGCAAGAATCCCAGGTAAATGCTCAAGAAAATTCCACAGCAAAACGTCGTCGTCGTCGCGCAGCTGTATAAAGTTAATCGGAAGAGAAAGGCAACCGCTGTTTATGTTTTCAAGAAATGTAAAGAGAGGAAAGTCTGGACTTCATAAGAGAAGATACTGGAGAAATTCCAGGGGCCGTAAGGCTACGGAAAGTGCAACAGAAAACAATCCGCTATAAAATTCGTTTTATAGACAGGCTGAAAATTCCTACTTTAGGAGTAGGAGCCGTTAAGGTGACTTAATAGGCATGCAAACCCTATCTGAAGCAAGAGAAAAAAGCTTTTTGTATCTGCAAATATGAGGAGAATCGCTCCCATAGGCTTTTTCAAAATCGCTTGAGGGATCTAGTAATAGCTCCCCTAGATGAATGGTTGCCCTTAAGATAGTTCTCAAAAAACTATCCTATAGACAGAATCCAGCTTACCCTCTCTTCCGATATTTTTTCCCACTCTTAAAGTAGACCTGCCTTAGCCAAGGTATGCATATGCAATAGGCCAGTGACATGTCGATTCTGTTCGCTATCTAAAACAGGAAGAACAGCTACAGGACTATTAGACTCCATAAGTTGCAAAGCCATAGCAATATCAGCATCCTCGGTAATAAATCGAGGAGTTGTAGTCATAACCTCGTCCAAAGATAAAGAAAGTACTTCTCCCCCATGACAAGCTAAAGAACGTCGCAAATCTCCGTCTGTAAAGATCCCTATAAGGCGGAATTGAAGATCCACTATACAAACACAACCACAGCCATAAGCAGAAAAGATTTCTAAGGAAAAACCTACCTTATCCCCAGGATTACAGAAAGGAACCTCTGTTTTGGGGAACATAAAATCTTTAACCTTACCGTTAGCTTTCATCCCAATCTGCCCACTGGGATGATTGTTCCCATAGGTAGCTAAAGAAATGTCACGACTATGGAAAAGCAGCATAGCCAAAAAGTCTCCGAAGATCATTTGACATGTCGTCGAGTTGGTAGGAATTAAATTAAAAGGATCTAACTCAGCAACAGAGGGTAAAATAATCACCAAATCCGATAGAGCCGCTAAATTAGAATAAGGCACTGAAGTAATAGTCACAATAATAGCCCCCCGATTTTTTAGATGAGGAACAGTATCTATTAACTCTTGAGTTTCTCCACTTTTAGAAAATAAACATACAAGATCTCCAGGGCTCACAAGACCAAGATCACCATGCAAAAGGTCTACAGGAGAAAGGAATAAGGCTCGTTCACTTAAAGATTGAAGTGTAGCCACTACTTTCCGTGCTACACATCCACTTTTCCCCACACCAGAAAAAAATACCCATCCAGAATGGTGGAGTATTTTTTCTGCTAATTGCATAGCCTCTTCCGATTGAAAGGCCTGGAAAAAAAAATCTACGGCTTCTTTTTGCTTACCTAGAATATTTTGGCATACACCAGCAGAAATCATCGAAGGATTAATCAGAGGATTCATTCCTGGTTCTCTTTACATTGGCTATAGTTTAGCTCATCGTAACAGACTCCAAACGATTTTTCAATGAGGTTAAAAACTCACTGCCGTAAATACCATCTAATACTCTATGATCAAAGGTAAGTGTAACATAGACCATTTTTCGAATCGCTAAAGAATCGTCATCACGGACGACAACGCGTTTTTGTATTGTGCCGATTCCTAAAATAGCAACTTCGGGATAACGTATGATGGGCATACCAATCAAAGCTCCTGTCATTCCAAAATTAGTGACAGTAACGCTCCCCCCTTGAACTTCACTGGGGTCTAATTTATTCGAGCGAGCCCGTGAAGATAGATCGGCCAATGCCTTGGCAATACTCACTAAACCGCGATCTTGACAATTGTGAATGACGGGAACAACAACCCCTTCCTTATTGAGATTAACGGCAATGCCCACATTTATAGATTTCTTCATAACAATGGTGGTCCCATCTAAAGAACCATTCAATAAAGGAAATTGCCTTAGGGTCTGAGCTAAGCACTGTACAATAAAACTCGTAATCGTTAGCTTCACCCCATGCGTATTCAAAAAGCGTTCGCGTTCACCAGAAATCAGATTCATAAGATCTGTGACATCGACATCTACAATCAAAGATGCATGAGGAACCTCATCGGAAGACTTAGAAAGAGTAGAGGCGATTGCCTGGCGTAACGGAGACATGGGAATGCGATTCTCTTCTCCTCGAAATCTTTCTGGCATAGAAACTTCTCGTACTTCTAAAATATAAGCTTCTAAATCTTGACGAGTGACTCTGCCCCCTTTTCCCGTACCAATGATCTGTTGGAGCTTGTCAAGACCGATTCCCTCGCGTTGAGCTAAACTGAGTACTGCAGGAGAAAACCATCCCGAAGAGCTGGTTCTAGAACAAATCTCTGATCTTATTTCAGAAGAAGTTGGAGAGGATGGGACATTCTGATCAGAAGTTTCGGAAGTCTCCTCAAGTTCTATGAATCCCAAAACATCCCCAGAAGCAACCTCGTCTCCCTCATTTACGCAGAAACGCACTAATCGGCCTTCTTTAGGGGAAGCTAATTCCGTAGCAATTTTATCCGTAGATACTTCAATCACAGGCTCATCTCTAGCCACATGATCACCCAAATTTTTTAACCAACGGATTATAGACCCTCCGGAACTCGTTTCTCCTATTTTAGGGAATCGGAACTCAAATATCATATATCGTCACCTTCTATGTAGTTTCAACGCTTTCCTGTTTTGCGGATTCGGAAGAAGCAAGCTCTCCTTCTCGAGAAGCTACATAAGTAGCGACTACGGCATCCCCAAGGATATTCATGGGAGTGCCTACAATATCTCTTAACCGATCAATCCCAGCAAGTATAGCTATACCCTCCATAGGCAAACCTATAGATGCCAATACAGAACCCAGAGTAATCATACCTCCTCCAGGAATACCAGCACTACCTACTGCAGAGAATGTCGCGGTAACTACCAATAATAACAGGCTGCTTAAGGATAACGGACAATTGTATGCTTGAGCAATGAAAACCGCAGCCATACCTTGAAAAATTGCAGTTCCATTCATATTGACAGTAGCTCCTAAAGGCAAAACAAAACCAGAAACCTCGGTGGATACTCCCAAGTTTTTAGAAACACAACGCATAGTTACAGGTAAGGTTGCAGAGCTGCTCGTTGTAGATATTGCGCAAGAAATCGCATCCATCATCGCGGAGAGAAACTTTGAAAAGGACATCTTGCAGCCGAAACGCACAAGTCCTCCAAAAACAAGTGTCGCATGAAACAAACACGCGAGATAATAAGCAATAACAAATTTTCCTAGCTGCCAAAGCACTCCTAAACCGTGATTTCCAGAAATCCATGCCATACTGGCTCCCACGCCGTAGGGAGCAAAGCTCATGATCATGTTCACCATGCGCAACATGATTTCAGAGAAACCATCAATAAAACGCTCAACAGGACGACCACGTTCTCCAGAAAGCCTTAAGGCAATCCCCAAGAAAATCGCAAAAATAATAATCTGCAATATATTGCCCTCAGCAAAAGAGCGTACAGGATTTGATGGGAAAACTTGAGATACTATAGAAAGGAAATACGTTGCTGTCCTTTTTGAATCAATGACAGTGGTAGCTGCCGAATCCATAGAGGCCTGGGAAAGATCACAACCATTTCCTGGACGGAAAACCCAAGCAAAACATAGGCCAATAATAATAGCGATTCCTGTAGTCGCTAGATACAGGGCGACACTTTTAACGCCAATTCGTCCCAATTTTTTCATATCGCTAATCGAAGCGATTCCTAAAACCATGGAGCAGAAAACTAGCGGATACACTACCATGCTCAATAGATTTAAAAAAATGTCTCCTATAGGTTTAAAAAAGATGGCCTTATCTTCTAAAACTAAACCTAAGGTAACTCCGACAAACAATCCAATAAAGATCTTCATCCATAATTTCATTAGTTACCCCTGTTTTTATGTATTTGATCAATCATGTTCAAAAGAGAAAGCGCGTGGTCTTCATTGAAAGAAAGACGCATTTGCACCTTAGCTATGGGCAACAAGCTCGGCTCTTCTGATAAGAGAGGAAGCTTGACACTATCTTTTTCTGTACACAGTAACCCTTGTCCTTGGCGCATTGCCATTTGCTGACAAAAGTACGTTAATTCTTTTTTTGTTATTGCAGCATGATCAGGCAATAAATACTTTCCTAAAATGTGGATTCCTTCTTCCCTAAGCATATTCAAAAACCCTTGAGGAAATCCTAAACCACAGAAAACACCTACACGCAACTTTCGAAGAACCTCTTTAGGAATATGTTCCCCATTATGCGTCCAAATCACAGAGGCAATTTTAGGTCTCACAAACACCTGAGGAGCATCCGAAACACTCTTCAATAAAGTCTTTGCCTCTTCTTCTGCACCGCCGTTTACAATAATGGCATCAACAGCCTTCAACCGAAGAGGAAAATCCCTCAGTCTACCTTTAGGGAAGAAAGCATGTCCTCCCAAAGGATCCTGACCATTAACTACAGCGATTTCTATATCTTTGTGTAGCTTGCGGTACTGAAGACCATCATCTAAAAGGAGAAAATCAAATTGCTCCGCAGCTCGTGCTGCAGACACCCTTCGATCCTTATGGACCCATACAGATCCCTCAGGTAATTTCTCTGCCATTAATAGGGGTTCGTCTCCTACGTAGGACGCAGAATGTACTTTCGAGTCTACAATAGTAAGTTTCTTTTGCCGACTCGACTGACTTTTATAGCCACGAGAAAGTACACCGCAAGAATACCCCCGGGTCCTCAAAGCCTCCGCCAACCACAATACTGTTGGAGTTTTTCCTGCCCCCCCAACAACGATATTGCCTACACTAATTACTGTGGAACGCACACGATAAGGAGAAGACCAAGAAAAACGAT
Source organism: Candidatus Chlamydia corallus (assembly GCF_002817655.1). Classification (NCBI taxonomy): domain Bacteria; kingdom Pseudomonadati; phylum Chlamydiota; class Chlamydiia; order Chlamydiales; family Chlamydiaceae; genus Chlamydia; species Candidatus Chlamydia corallus. The sequence continues at coordinate 300,227 of NZ_NWQK01000002.1, read as the reverse complement.
TCCAACATGCCACCAGGCATGAGAAACCTTTGGAGAGAAGATAACCAAACCACCCCCACCCTAAAATACCTTCAAGGCTAATAGCTATGGTAACACGGCGATAAAAAAGAAAGAGAGGTGAAGGAAATCGCTTTTTCATTTTTCCTCTTTTAAACGCACGAATTTCTTTCTCCGAAAATCATGCTTTTTAAAAGATCACAACCTTCGCTGCGTTACAAGGAGATCCA